>CAZOSA010000009.1:0-25151 GCA_964582155.1 uncultured Enterobacteriaceae bacterium
TGATGAGCGCGATGACCGGCTCGACCCGCTCCAGTTGCACCAGCATGATCAGTGCAGCTGCCACGACGAGTTTGTCGGCCACCGGATCGAGGAATGCGCCGAAGGCGGACATCTGGTTGAGTGCGCGCGCGAGGTAGCCGTCCAGCCAGTCGCTCAGCGCCGCGACCACGAAAATTGCGCAGGCGGCGACATTCTTACCCGTGTACGACAACCACGCATCGGGCAGGTAGAAGACACCTATCATCAGCGGGATCAGGATGATGCGCAGCCACGTGACCAGGTTGGGCAGATTGAGCGGCATCAATGCAAGGCCTTGTAGATGCGCTCGGCCAGAGGCCGGCTAATGCCATCCACTTGGGCGATCTCGTCCACCGCCGCTGCCTGGACTTCGCGCAACCCGCCGAAGTGCGCGAGAAGGCGCTGGCGGCGTTGCACGCCGACGCCCGGGATTTCGTTGAGGGACGAGCGGGTGCGCGCTTTGCCGCGTCGCGCGCGATGGCCGACGATGGCGAAGCGATGCGCCTCGTCGCGGATCTGCTGCACGAGGTGCAGGCCCGGGTGGGTCGGGGGCAGGCTGAGACTGGCACCTTCGCCATCGAGAATCAGCTCCTCGAGCCCCGGCTTTCGCTCCGCACCCTTGGCCACCCCGACCACGCCCACGTCATGCAGGCCGAGCTCGGCCAGCGCCGAGCGCGCGGCGTTCGCCTGTCCCCTGCCCCCGTCGATCAGGATCAGATCGGGAACTTTTCCGCCCTCTGCCGTCACGCGCTCGTAGCGCCGGGCCAGCGCCTGGCGCATCGCCGCGTAATCGTCCCCTGGCGTTATGCCGCGCAGATTGAAACGGCGATACTCGCCCTTTTGCGGCGCCTGCCGGTCGTAGACCACGCACGACGCCACCGCCGCCTCGCCCATGGTATGGCTGATGTCGAAGCACTCGATGCGCTGGGTGGAATCCGGCAACCCGAGGGCTTCGCGCAGCGCGGCGAGACGACCTTCCTGCGCGCTCTTCTCGCGGGCGCGCTGCTCGAGCGAAAGCTGCGCGTTCTTCAGCGCCATCACCAGCCAGACTCGGCGCTCGCCCTGCGCCGGCACCGCGGCCTCAAACTCCACTTCATGGCTCACCAGCACGAGCGGCGGCACCGGCTGCTCGACGTAATGCTGTTCGAGGAAAGCCTGCAGCACCTCCGTCGGAGCGGCGGCGTCAGCGTTGGCCGGGAAAAAGCTGCGGTCCCCGACATGGCGGCCACCGCGGATCATTACAAGATTCACGCAAGCGATGCCCCTGCCGGTCACACAGGCAACCACGTCGGCATCCACCCCGCGGTTCGACTCCACGTACTGTCGCGCCTGGACGCGAGACAGAGCACGCACCTGGTCGCGGAACACGGCGGCAAGCTCGTATTGCCTGGCCGCGGACGCCGCATGCATCTTCTCGGTCAGCCGGCGCATCACGTCGTCTTCGCGCCCGCGCAGGAAAAGCTCGGCGTGCTCGACATCCTGCGCATACGGCGCCTCACCGATCAGCCCGGTGCACGGGGCGGTGCAGCGACGAATCTGGTACAGCAGGCAGGGGCGCGAGCGGTTTTCGAATACCGTGTCCTCGCAGGTGCGCAGCCGGAACACGCGCTGCAACAGCTGGATGCTGTCGCGTACCGCGGAGGCATGCGGAAATGGTCCAAAGTGGCAATTGCGCGGGTCGCGCGCGCCGCGGTGGAATCCCAGTCGCGGGAAGCGATGTCCGGTCATCATGAGGTAGGGGTAAGACTTGTCGTCGCGGAACAAGATGTTGTAGCGCGGCGCCAGGCTCTTGATCAGGTTGTTTTCGAGCAGCAGCGCCTCGGCTTCAGACCGGGTCGCAGTAATTTCAACCCGCGCCATCTGGGTCAGCATCATGCGTATGCGCGGGCTGGGGAAGCTCTTCTGGAAATAGGAACCCACGCGCTTTTTGAGGTCGCGCGCTTTGCCTACATAAAGCGCTTCGTCGGCAGGCCCGAGCATGCGGTAAACGCCGGGCAGGCTCGGCAGCCCGGCGACAAAGCCTTTCGCGTCGAAGCCGGATGCGCCCATGCGAACAGGAATTCTAGCGCCCGCCGGCCGAAACAGTGTAAAATTCGCGCCTTTTTTCAGCCTCTTAGTTCGCACATGGCCAAGGTCACGGCAGTCGAAATCCGCGTCGGCAATCTTCTCGAATGGGACAAGCGCGTGTGGCGCGTGCTCAAGTGCTACCACGTGCACGTCGGCGGACGCGGCGGTGCGTTCATGCAGGTGGAGATGAAGGACATCGAGGCTGGCACCAAGACCAACCAGCGTTTCCGCACGGAGGACAAGGTCGAACGCGCGTTTGTCGATCCGCGCGACATGCAGTTCCTGTACCAGGACGGAGGCGGTTATGTTTTCATGGACAAGGAAAATTACGAGCAGCTGACGCTGCAGGCCGATTTCCTGGAGGGGCAGGCCGGCTACCTGCTACCAAATGCTGACGTGCAGATCAATTTCTACAATGGGCGGGCCATCGGAATCGATATTCCCCCTTCCGTGGTGCTCACCGTCGTGGACACGGAACCCGGCATCAGGAACGCGACCGCCACTAATACATTTAAGCCGGCAACATTGGAAACCGGCATCACCGTGCAGGTGCCGCCCTTCATCAACAAGGGCGAGAGAATCAAGATCGACACCAACGAGGGCACTTACATGGAGCGTGCCTAGGCAATCGCGGCGAAGGCCCCCTGCGCCGCCCGGTACGCAATGCTTTTTCTAAGGTCGCGCCCCCCGCGGTGGCGCATGCGCTCAGCGCGCTCCGGTACCGCGATGGCGCGTGTTCCCAGCGACTGCAGCAGCTGGTCCTGGCCCTGCGCATCATTGCAGAGCAGCACCATGTCGCAGCCGGCCTGCAACGCCGCCAGGCCACGCGCCCCGACGCCACCTGCGGTGCTCGCCCCCTCCATGGACAGGTCGTCGCTGAAAATCAAGCCGGCAAATCCCAGTTTGCCGCGCAGCACCTCCTGCAGCCAGACGCGCGAATAGCCGGCAGGCTCGCGATCGACCTGGGGATAGATCACGTGCGCGGGCATCACGGCTGCCAGCCCCGATTTGATCGCCGGGCCGTAGGGAGCGAGATCCTTGCGCAGTATCTCCCGTAGCGGCCTTTGGTCCGTAGGCACCGCGAAGTGAGAGTCCGCGGTCGCGTAGCCGTGTCCCGGGAAGTGTTTGCCGACCGCGGGCATGCCCGCGGCGCACAAGCCGCCGACCAGGGCCGCCGCCAGTGCGCCCGCGGCAATCGGGTCGTAGTGCAGCGCGCGATCACCGATCACCGAGCTCGAGCCGTAGTCCAGATCGAGTACGGGTGCGAAGCTGAAGTCGAGCCCGTGCGCGCCGAGTTCCGCGCCGATGACATAGCCCACGGCGCGCCCTGCGGCCCTCCCCGCTTCCCGGTCGCGGTCCCACAGCCTCCCCAGCGCGCGCATCGGCGGTAGCGGCGTGAAGCCTTCCCGAAAACGCTGCACGCGACCGCCCTCGTGGTCCACGCAGATCAGCAGTTGCGGCTCACGCAGCGCCCGGATCTCTTCGCTGAGCGCTCGCAATTGCTCAGGGCCCTGGTAATTGCGCGCGAACATTATCACGCCACCAGTTGCAGGATGCAGCAGGCGCCGGCGGTCCTCCTCCGTCAGGGCAGGCCCCAGCGGGTCCAGCATCACCGGCCCGAGCGGCAAGCGCGCTCTTAGCCGTCGCATTCGAGGATGACCGTGGCGGCTGCCATGCCGCGCTCGTCGGTGAGAGTCACGTGCGAGCGCAGGATGCCGTGTGTCTTGAGCAGGGCCGCAAGTTGCGTGGAGTACTCCAGCTGCGGCTGCCCGGACGCCAGGTTGCTCACCCAAACGCCATGCCAGTTGGCGGGCGCACGGATGCCCGTGCCCAACGCCTTGGTAAATGCCTCTTTGGCGGCGAAGCGCTTGGCCAGATAAGCCGCCGGCTTGCCGTGTCCCTGGAAGCGCCGCAACTCCGGCTCGCACAGGATGCGCTGCGCAAACCGCTCGCCGAATCTTGCCAACGCGCGCTCGATGCGCGGAATCTCGATCAAGTCGGTGCCGACGCCGTATATCACCTTGCGGCCTGGACCATCAGCTGCTTCATCTCTCGCACTGCTTCGCGCATGCCCACGAACAATGCACGGCTTACGATTGCATGGCCGATGTGCAGTTCGCGCAAACCCGGCAGGCGCGCCACCGGGTCAACGTTGAAGTAGTTGAGCGCATGGCCCGCGTTGAAGCGCATGCCGAGCGCGCGAATGCGCTCTCCGGCGCGGCGGATCTTATCTAGTTCCGCGACCACCGCGGGCGACTCGGCATCGCGCCCCTTGGCGTGAAAGGCATGCGCGTACGGTCCGGTGTGCACCTCGCACACGGCGGCGCCAATGCGCTTGGCAGCTTCAACCTGCCCCGGTTCCGCGTCGATGAAAACCGACACGACGATTCCTGCCTGCGCGAGCTGCTCCACTGTGCTGCGCAACCGGGTCTCGCGGGCTGCGATGTCCAATCCGCCTTCGGTGGTGATCTCGTGACGCCCCTCCGGCACCAACATTGCCATCTCGGGTCGTATGCGCCGCGCGATCTCGAGCATCTCATCGGTTGCTGCCATCTCCAAGTTGAGCTTGATGTGCGTCAGCTCGCGCAGGCGCCGCACGTCCTCGTCCTGGATATGGCGGCGGTCCTCGCGCAGGTGCACCGTGATGCCATCGGCGCCGCCGAGGTGCGCTTCAATGGCCGCCCAAACGGGATCCGGCTCGTAAGTGCGCCGCGCCTGGCGCACCGTGGCCACGTGATCGACATTGACGCCAAGTTCAATCATAGGTCCTGCAGTTCCTGGAGCATTTCGCGCGTATATAGTGTTTGCCCGGAAAGGCGTGTGGCGATCAGCCGGCGCATCAGACGCCGCGCCTCGTCCCGCGTCTGCATCCGCCCGTAGTCGTCGTGCGCCATGTCAATCAGTGTCTGTCCGTCGACAACGACCTCCTGGGACTCAGGGCCAGGGTTCGCGCCGGTGAGCGCCAGCGGCCCGCGCTCCGGCACGTAGGCATAACGCATTCCGGGCTGCACCGGTGTGCCGCTGCCGGCATCGCGATCCAGCGGCGGAGCATACCCGAGTTCGGTCAGCAGCCTGAGCTCGAAGCCGCGCAGCAGGACCGAGTGCTCCCCACCTGATGCAAGTCCTGCAATGACATCCGCGTAGGCGTCGAACAGGCGTTCGTGGGCGTCTTCGCGCGGCAGCAGCCGGAGCAAGAGCTCATTGACATAAAAACCGCACATCAGTCCCAAGCCCCCCAACGCGCGCTGTCCGCCCGACCACTCGGCGGCCGACAGCGTGCCGAGTTCGGCGGACGCCGACCAACTCAGGCGCAGCGGGTGGAATGCAAGCAAGTTGCCGCGAATCGCCGAACGCGGCCGGCGTGCACCCCGCGCCAGCAGGCCCACGCGGCCACGATCGCGGGTGAATGCCTCCACAATCAGGCTGGTCTCCTTGTACGGGTAGCTGTGCAGGATGTAGGCCGGTTCCAGCACCACACGGCGGCGCGTCATGCGTAGCCCAGCTCGCGCAGCGTGCGCGCGTCCTCTGTCCAGCGGCGTTTCACCTTGATCCAGACCTGCAAGAACACCTTGCCCCCGTACAGACTTTCCATGTCCTTGCGCGCGTCGGTGGATATGCGCTTCAGCATCGCGCCGCCCTTGCCCAGCACAATCGGCTTGTGGCTGTCGCGCTCCACCCAAAGCGTGGCCTCGACGCGTCGCAGCTTTCCCTCCTGACGAAAGCTGTCCACGATCACGTCGCAGCGGTAGGGCAGTTCATCCCCGAGCAGGCGGAATATCTTTTCGCGCAGCAGCTCTGCGGCAAAAAAGCGCTCGTCGCGATCGGTCAGCTGGTCTGCCGGATAGTGCGGCGGGCATTCCGGCAGGTGCTCGCGCAGTACGCTGAGCAGCTCGGGCAGGTTGCGGCCGGTGGATGCCGAGACGGGAACGATAGCGGCAAACTGCCGCTCCCGGGCCACCCGCTCCAGGAAGGGAAGCAGCCGGGTGGCGGGGCGCACCTGGTCTGTCTTGTTGACCACCGCCACCACTGGCCTGTCCGGCGGCACCCTCGTCAGGGCGGCGCGGTCTGCGGCATCGAGCCGCATGGCCTCGAACACGAAGGCGACCACGTCGACGTCGCGCGCCACTTTCCCGGCGCGGCGGTTGAGGGAGCGGTTCAGCAGGTTGCGGTGCCGTGTCTGGAAACCCGGCGAGTCCACGAACGCATATTGGCAATCGGCAGTGCTGAGTATGCCGGTCACGAGATGGCGCGTGGTTTGCTCGCGCGGCGACACGATTGCCAGTTTCTGCCCCACCAGGCGATTCAGGAGGCTGGACTTGCCCGTGTTCGGCCGGCCGACGAGGCCTACTGTGCCGCTACGGAACGGGTTCATGCGTCGAGTTGGCTCAGCAGCGCTGCCGCCGCCATCTGCTCCGCCGCGCGCCGCGAGGTGCCGCGGCCGCGCGCGCGCAGGCCGAGTTGCTCGACGACGCATTCGACCTCGAAGGATTGGCGGTGGGCCGCGCCCAGTGTTGCCACCACCTCATAACGGGGCAGTGCCTGGCGGCGCGCCTGCAGTGCCTCCTGCAGGCTGGTCTTGGCGTCCTTTGCAACACCGCCATCACCCGCGCCATCGAGCGCCGCGCCCAATGTGCCGAGCACGGCTTGCCTCGCGCTATCGTAGCCCGAGTCCAGAAACACGGCGCCGTAGACTGCTTCAAGCGCGTCCGCGAGAATCGAAGGGCGGTCCGCGCCGCCGCTTGCGCTTTCACCCTGCCCCAAGCGCAGGTGGCCCGCCAGGCCGATCTCCCGGGCAACTGCCGCCAGGGATTCCTCGCGCACCAGGCTGGCGCGCAGTCGCGACAATTCCCCCTCGCTCAGGCCGGGAAAGCGCGCCATCAGCGCTTCCGCCACCGCGCAGCCCAGCACGCCATCGCCGAGAAACTCGAGGCGCTCGTTGTGCGGCGATCCGTAGCTGCGGTGCGTCAGTGCCTGCTCGAGGAGTTCAGCGCGCTGGAAGCGGTGGCCGATGCGTTCCTCGAGGCTCGCGGGACGGAACAAGCGGCGCGTGCAGCCCCGGCTAGTTGCTGGAAGACGACGCGATGAAATCGATGTACACCCCGATATTCGCGAACAGCGGTATTTCCCTGCGGTAGGAGGCGACGATGGAAAAGCCGTTGCCCTCTTTGCTGATCTCGAGGTCGCTCGCCTTGACGCTCTGGATGTCGTCAATCGCCGAGCGATTTTCGAATGCCCGGCGGATGTCGCTCACTGCACTGCCGCGGCCCCGGTTTTCCATCGCGATCCCGGTGAGCGCCTTCTTGATCGAGAAGTACTCGATGTACGAAGGCAGCAGCCTCATGGCGAGCAAAGCCACCATGATCAGGACCACCGACCCGATCAACAGCCCCATCAGGGTGATGCCGCGTTGCCCTTTGCGCATGATCGATCTCCTGTCGGAACGCGCCGCTACCGGAACGACCCGAAGCGGCCCAGTTCGCCGAGGTTCAGCCAGATGAAAAACGCCTTGCCGACGATGTTCTCGTCCGGCACGAATCCCCACACACGGCTGTCGCTCGAATTGTCCCGGTTGTCGCCCATCACGAAATAGTGGCCGGGCGGAACCGTGCACGCCAAACCCGACATATTGTAGTTGCAATTGTCGAAGTAGGGGAACGCGTGCGCCGTCGGCACGAACGCGGGCGCGTCGTCCTCGACCATGATCTGGTGCCCGCTGCCGTCCAGCGTTTCCAGGAAGCGTCGCGAATACTGCATGCGCTCCCGTGACAGGTAGTCCTCGATCTGCTTCATCGGCACCGCTCGGCCGTTGATCGTCAGACGCTTGTTGCGGTACTCGATGCGGTCCCCGGGCACGCCGACCACGCGCTTGATGTAGTCGAGCGACGTATCCTCCGGGTAGCGGAATACCATCACGTCACCGCGCCGGGGGCTGCCGATCTGGATCAGCTTGCGATTCGCCACCGGCAGGCGGATGCCGTAGGTGTACTTGTTGACCAGGATGAAATCGCCGATCAGCAAAGTCGGGATCATCGAGCCCGAGGGAATCTTGAACGGCTCCACCACGAATGAACGCAGCAGGAAAACGATCAGGATGACCGGGAAGAAGCTGACCGGGTACTCCACCCACCATGGTTGCCTGTCATCCCGGCTGCGCCGCCTCCCCAGCCAAGCGACTTCTAGCGCCCACACGCCCCCCGTCAGCACCAGCAGGATCAGCAGGAACAGGGCGAAATTCATGCGTGGTTAGCTCGAGTCCCTGCGCAGCACCGCCAGGAACGCCTCCTGCGGAATTCCCACCGAACCCACCTGCTTCATGCGCTTCTTGCCTTCCTTTTGTTTTTCCAGCAGCTTTCTCTTGCGCGTGACGTCGCCGCCATAGCATTTGGCCAGTACGTTCTTGCGCAATGCCTTGATGTTTTCGCGCGCAATGATGTTGGTGCCGATAGCCGCCTGAATCGCGACGTCAAACATCTGCCGCGGAATCAGGCCACGCAGTCGTGCCGCGAGATCCCTGCCCTGCCGCTGCGCGACATCCCGGTGCACCATGCTGGAGAGCGCGTCCACGCGCTCGCCGTTCACCAGCACATCGAGCCGGATGACGTCCGCGGGCCGGTATTCCTTGAATTCGTAGTCCATGGATCCGAAGCCGCGCGTGAGCGACTTCAGCCGGTCGAAGAAGTCCAGCACCACCTCGTTCAAGGGCAGGTCATAGGACAGCACCACGTGCCGCGCCGAGTAGTGCAGATTGGACTGCACGCCGCGTTTCTCGGTGCACAGCGTCATTACCGGCCCGACGTATTCCTGCGGCACGAAGATCGTGGTCGCGATCACCGGTTCGCGGACTTCCGCGATCTGCGCCGGATCGGGAAGCTTCGCCGGATTCGACACCAGTTGCACCGCGCCGTCACGCAGATGCACCTCGTACACTACCGACGGCGCCGTGGTGACCAGTTCCATGCCGTATTCACGTTCCAGGCGTTCCTGCACGATGTCCATGTGCAGTAATCCCAGGAAACCACAGCGGAAGCCGAAACCGAGCGCCTGCGACACCTCCGGTTCGTAATGGAAGGACGCGTCATTGAGGTGCAGTTTCTCCAGCGCGTCGCGCAACCCCTCGTACTGATTGGACTCCACCGGAAACAGGCCCGCGAACACCTGCGGCTTGATCTCCTTGAATCCAGGGAGCGGCGCGGACGCAGGCTTGTCCGCCCGCGTGATGGTGTCGCCAACCTTGGCCTCGCGCAGATCCTTGACCCCGGCGACCACGAATCCCACTTCGCCCGCTTCGAGCGCCGCGCATTGCTGCGACTTGGGCGTGAACACGCCGACCTGTTCGCACACGTGTACCGCACCGGTGCTCATCAGCAGAACCTTGTCCTTGGGCCGCAAGGTGCCCGCGAACACGCGCACCAGCATCACCACGCCGACGTAGTTATCGAACCACGAGTCGATTACCAGCGCTTGCAGGCGCGCCGCCGAGTCTCCCGTAGGCGGCGGCACGCGCGCGATCACTGTTTCCAGGATCTCCGGCACCCCCTCCCCCGTCTTGGCGCTGGCGCGCAGCGCATCCTGCGCACGAATGCCGATGACGTCCTCGATCTCCTGAATCGCTTTCTCCGGATCGGCAGAGGGCAGGTCGATCTTGTTCAGCACCGGAATCACCTCGACCCCCTGCTCGATCGCGGTGTAGCAGTTGGCGACGGTCTGCGCCTCAACGCCCTGCGAAGCGTCCACCACCAGCAGGGCGCCTTCGCATGCGGCAAGCGAACGGCTCACCTCGTAGGAGAAGTCCACGTGCCCCGGCGTGTCGATGAGGTTGAGCAGGTAACTCTCGCCGTTGCGCGCCTGGTATTGCAGCGCCGCCGTCTGCGCCTTGATGGTGATGCCCCGCTCGCGCTCCAGGTCCATGGAGTCGAGCACCTGGTCGGCCATCTCGCGCTTTGCAAGCCCCCCGCACAACTGGATGATGCGGTCGGCAAGCGTCGACTTGCCGTGGTCGATGTGCGCGATGATGGAGAAGTTACGGATGCGGCTCTGCGGGGTCATAAAAAAAGGTGCCGGTGGCACCCTGGTGCGAAGCGGCCGCTATATTACCGCAAGCCGCGCCCGCACTGCCGCTTCGTCGAGATGGTAGTGGCAGATCTCGACACCCGCGGGGTCGGCCAGCAGGGGCACCCACTCACCGTAGCGCGCTTCCAGGACTGGGTCGGCGTCGACGTCGATCTCTTCGAATTGCACGCCAAGCGCGCGCAGCGCGCACGCCATGTCTTCACACAGGTGGCAATACCTGCGCCCGTAGAGGCGAAGAATCGGCCTAGCCCTTGTCCGCCAGGCCCGTAACCGTGACGAAGGCCGTGTTTTCGCCGCGGCGCACCTGCAGCGTGATCACCGCATTCTTGTCCATGCCCGCCAGCAATCTGTTGAACTGCTCGGTCGACTTGAGCTCTGTGTGCTGGCCATTGTGCACCACCTTGACGATGACGTCGCCGCGGCGCACGTCGGCGCGCGCGTCGGGGCGCACATCCGACACCACCACTCCGTGCGCCAGTTTCAGTTCGCGCTTCTGCTCGGCCGTCAGTTCGCTCACCACGATACCGAGCCGGTTGGCGGCGAGCTCGGCGGGCTTGCGCTCGCGCGGGCTGTTACGCGCGGCCACGCTCTCCTCCTGCAATTCGCCTACCGTCAGTGTGAGTGTGCGCGCCGCCGCCTTGCGCCACACCTCCACCTGCACGCTCGACCCCGGGCGTGTGGCGCCGACGATGCGTGGCAGGTCGCTGGAGGAATCGACGGGCTTGCCGTCGAAGCGGGTGATGATGTCGGTCTCTTCGACACCGCCCCGTCCCGCCGGGCTGCCTTTCTCTACTGAGTTCACCAGGGCGCCGCGCGGCCGGTCCATGCCGAAGGACACGGCAAGATCCTTCGTCACCTCCTGGATCACGACGCCGATGCGGCCGCGCGACACGCGCCCCCTGTCGCGTAGTTGCTTCTGGATGTCGAGGGCAACGTCGATGGGAATCGCGAACGAAAGGCCCATGAAGCCCCCGGTGCGGCTGTAAATCTGCGAATTGACGCCGACCACTTCGCCTTTCATGTTGAACAGCGGGCCGCCGGAATTGCCGGGGTTGATCGCCACGTCCGTCTGAATGAAGGGTACGAAGTTCTCCTGCGGCAGCGAGCGTCCCTTGGCGCTGACGATGCCGGCTGTCACCGTATTCTCGAAGCCGAACGGCGAACCGATGGCCACCACCCACTCGCCCACCTTGAGCTTGCCGGGGTCCCCCAGGCGCGCGACGGGCAGGCTCGATGCCTCGATCTTGATCAGCGCGACGTCGGTACGCTTGTCCGCGCCGATGGCCTTGGCCTTGTACTCGCGTTTGTCGGTGAGTTTGACGGTGATTTCGTCGGCGGCGTCAATCACGTGCGCATTGGTCAGGATGTAGCCGTCCGCGCTGATGATGAAGCCGGACCCGAGGGATCGGCTCTCCGGGGCCGCGCCGGGTCCGGGCTGGCGCGGGATGAATCGGCGGAAAAACTCCAGCATCTCCTCATCCTCGATGTTCGGCAATTGCGGCACGTTGGCGCGACGCGGTGCCTGCGTCGTGCTGATGTTGACCACCGCGGCGCCCTGCTCGTCGACCAGGCGGGTGAAGTCGGGAAGTTCGCGTCCCTGGGCCAGGGCCAGGGACGTGCAGGCGGCGAGCAGCAGCGCGGCGGACAATCTGTACAAATGCATTTTGGATCCTTTCGATGGTGAGGCGCCCGGCGCGGTCCCGGGCTGCTCTTAAGATTACTGCGGGCGGCGGTACTCCACCGTATTGCCGATGCGTTGCACGCTTTCCGCGGGCGCATCGCCCATCACGGTGACGAGGTGCTCCGCCACTTCGCGAGTATATACGTTGAGCGCGCCCATGCTGGCGAGTCCGAGGCGGGCGGGCTCGGTGCGCCCGGCAATCGGCTCGATGAACACCGACACCGCCGCCAGTCCGTCGGTATACACCACTTGTCCTACCGGCTGGGCGTCACGCAGCATGCGCCTAATCTCGACGATCTTCCTGTACCCCGGCAAGTCAGCCGCCATGGTCCAGCCGGATTGCGCCAAGTCGGCAGGCGCGACCCCGGCCTGCTCCACGCGCCACCCGCGCGCCGCACGCAGCGGCCGCAGTCGTTCGCGTGGGAAACTGCCGATCGTCAGTTGCGTGAAGGTGAACTGCTCCACGGTCTTGCCGCTGCCATCGAAGGCACGTGCCTTCAACAGCATGCCGGTGCGCTGGTCGGCCCACAACTCGTAGCCGTAGCGAAAGTCGTCCTTGGGTGCCAGCACCAGCACCTGGCAGTCGTAACCGGCGACGCGCTGCACCTTGCCCTTGGTGATTGAATAATGTTCGGCCAGGCCGGTCACCTGTTGGGGCAGCAGCGCAGGAAAACCGCGCTGATCCCGGCGCCGGTCGACCTTCACCGTCTGGCTCTCCGGCAGGTAGCAGCGGATCTCGTCGCGCGTACGCAGGATCTCGCGCGGCGCGCCGTCGAGCACTTCCAGTTTTTCCACGCCGCCGTCGGCATCGGCCAGGCGCGAAATGCGCGACGTCTCCGTGCGTCCCGCCTGTTGATACACGAAAATTCCGGTGTAAGACAGTTTTTCCGTCGCCTGGTGGATCTTGCGCAGCCAATCCAGCGCATCCGGCGCCGCCTGCGCCTGTGCCAGGCCGGCGGCCGCGCACAGCAGCACGGCGCCAAGCGCGCGGCTCACGGCTTCCTCGCTGCCGTGTCGTCGGACACTGAACGCACATAGGGCGCCATGCCGAGCAGCGCATTACGCGGCGAGTACGCCTGATGGGCAAGCAGGTAATCGCGGACCGCATTTGTCAGCGGCACGCTCACCGGTGCTTTGGCGCGTTCCATCGTCGGCGCCGCTGGCGCCTGGGCGAGGGGCGCCGGTCCCGGACCCGCTTCCTTCTGCGGCGCAAACGCGATCCAGCCTATCAGCGCGATCGCAGCAACGCTCGCGGCAAGCGCGGAGGGGACGAACCAGCGTACGCGCTCCGGCGGCCGGACCGCGGAAGGTTGCGGCGCCACCAGAATAGGTTCCTGCGCCAGGCGTGCCACCACCCGGTGCAGGCAATCCGCAGACAGCAAGGCGCGACCCTGCAACGCATCGCTGATCAAATGATAGGTTCGCCAGGTCTCGCGCGCGCCATCGTCGTCGCGTAGCGCGGCAAACGGCTCATGCAGCTCATGCGCATCGAGCTCGCCGTCCATCAGTGCCGATATCTTCGTTTTCATCCCGCTACCACCTCTGGTCCTTGCGCGTGCCGAGCAGCGGCCGCAGCCGTTCCGCAATTGCCTCGCGCGCCCTGAAGATGCGCGAACGCACCGTGCCGATGGGGCAATCCATGATCCGCGCAATATCCTCGTAGCTCATGCCCTCGATCTCGCGCAACTGAATCGCCGTGCGTAATTCCTCGGGCAACTGGTCGATCGTCGCATTCACGGTCTGCGCAATCTCCTTGGACAGCAACATGCTCTCCGGCGTGTTGATGTCGCGCAACTGCTCGCCTTCCGCGTAACCCTCGGCGTCCTCCGCCTCCACCTCAGTGGAGGTCGGCGCCCGCCGCCCCAGCGCCATCAGGTAATTCTTGGCGGTGTTGATACCTATCCGGTACAGCCACGTATAGAACGCGCTATCGCCGCGAAACGCCGGGAGCGCCCGGTACGCCTTGATGAACGCCTCCTGCGTCACGTCCTCTACCTCGGCCGGGTCGCGGATGAATCTGGCTAGCAGCCGACCCAGCTTGCGCTGGTACTTCTCCACCAGCAGCTCGAAGGCGCGCTTGTCGCCGCGTTGCGCCCGCTCCACCAGCTGGCGGTCGATGTCACGCTCAGACATCCGTCCGCCCACCGTGTCCGGGCAGCATACCCGCGCCGGCCCGTGCTGAAACGTCTATGAGCCACAGACACTGTCCGAATGAATTAGTTCGGTTCATGCCGCACCGTCCCGGTCCGGGGCAGGCGTCCATCCGCTGCCCGCCAGCCTTCCCCAGAGCGCCCACAGCCGCAATTGGCGAAAACTGGCGGGCGCCAGCATGTCGGCCGCGATCAGCATCGTACGGGGCGAAGCGCCGCGCAGGGGTAGCGTGACCCACAGGGGGGACACGTGGCGCCGGTTTGCAACGCGGCAGGACTGGCGCCTGCCGTCCACGAATTCGAGCATCGCAGCGCCCTGCGCCGAAAGCTCGAGGGCGCGTACCGAGCCGCGTCCGCGCAGCAATGCCCGGTTCCACGCCGCTACCGCCCCGAGGACCACCAGCAGCGCTGCCAACGCCAGGGCGGGATAGCCTCGCGCCACGGCAAGAACGCATCCCGCGCCTGCGCCATGCACCAGCGCCAGCGCAATGGCCAGCGCGCGCGACGCGCGCAATTCCAAGCGCAGGACCGGACTGCCGCTCAAATGCGGGCGAACACCAGCGTGCCGTTGGTGCCACCGAAACCGAAGTTGTTCTTGACGGCGCAGTCGATCTTGAGGTCCCGCGCCGCGTTGGCGCAATAGTCGAGATCGCACTCCGGATCCTGGTTGAAGATGTTGATCGTCGGCGGCGACACCTGCCGCTGCACCGCCAGCACGGTGAACACCGATTCGATGCCCCCCGCGCCGCCTAGCAGGTGCCCGGTCATCGACTTGGTGGAGTTGACGACCAATTTCTTCGCATGAGCGCCAAAGGCCCGCTTGATGGCCTCGGTCTCGTTCTTGTCGCCGAGCAGGGTCGAAGTGCCGTGTGCATTCACGTATTGCACGCGCTCGGGTGCGATGCGCGCATTGGCCAATGCCACCGCCATGCAACGCTTGGGTCCGTCCAGGTCGGGCGCCGTCATGTGGAACGCATCCGCGCTCATGCCGAAGCCGGTAATCTCGCAGTAAATCCTCGCGCCGCGCGCCCGTGCATGCTCGTATTCCTCCAGGACCAGCACACCGGCCCCTTCTCCCAGTACAAACCCGTCCCGGTCCTTGTCCCAGGGGCGGCTCGCTGTCGGCGGATCGTCATTGCGCGTCGACAGGGCGCGCGCCGCCGCGAAACCGCCGACGCCCAGCGGCGAAATCGTGGCTTCGGCGCCGCCCGCCAGCATCACGTCGGCGTCGCCGTACTCGATCATGCGTGCCGCCAGCCCCACCGCGTGCAAGCCAGTGGTGCATGCCGTGACCACGGCCAGGCTCGGGCCCTTCATGCCGTAAAGGATCGACATGTGGCCGGAAATCATGTTGATGATGGTGGCAGGCACGAAGAACGGCGAGATGCGGCGCGGCCCGCGCTGCACCAGTTCGGTGTGAGTGTCCTCGATGCGCGGCAGGCCGCCGATCCCGGAGCCGATGTTCACTCCGATGCGCTCGGCGTTCTGCTCAGTCACCTGCAGTCCGCAGTCCTTCCACGCCTGGATCGCCGCCGCGAGCCCGTAATGGATGAAGGTGTCCATGTGGCGCGCGTCCTTCGCCGGAAGGTAGGCCGAGACGTCGAACCCTTTCACCTCGCCGGCGATGCGGCAGGCAAATGCCGCGGCGTCAAAGCGCGTGATCGGGCCGATCCCTGACTTGCCATCGACCAGGTTGCGCCAGGCGTCCTCTACCGTGTTGCCGACCGGGCAGACAATGCCGAGCCCGGTGACGGCGACTCTGCGGTGCGACACTTCTTGCTAGGACTTACGACTTCGAGTGCGACTTGACGAAGTCGATGGCCTGCTGGACCGTGGTGATCTTCTCCGCTTCGTCGTCCGGGATTTCGGTCTCGAACTCCTCTTCCAGTGCCATCACCAGCTCCACTGTGTCGAGGGAATCGGCCCCCAGGTCGTCCACGAAGGAGGACTCGTTCTTGATCTCGGCCTCGTTCACCCCGAGCTGCTCGGCGATGATCTTCCTGACGCGTTGTTCGACGTTCTCCATGTCCTGCTCCTTCCCTGTTGGGGCCATGCGGTGGCCCGGATTTTACCAAATTGGCAAAGCCACCTTCAGGCCATGTACATGCCGCCATTCACGTGCAGCACGCACCCCGTAACGTAGTCGGCCGCTGGCGACGCGAGGTAGGCAACCGCCGCTGCGACGTCCTGCGGCGCCCCTAGGCGTCCGAGCGGGATCTGCGACAGCAGTGCCTTGCGCTGGGCCTCGGTCAACGCACGCGTCATGTCCGTATCGATGAATCCGGGCGCGACGCAATTGACCGTGATGCTGCGGCTGCCCAGCTCGCGCGCCAGCGACTTGGTCATGCCGACTACGCCCGCCTTCGCCGCCGCATAGTTTGCCTGCCCGGCATTGCCGGAAGCGCCCACCACCGAGGTGATGTTGACGATACGCCCCCAGCGCGCTTTCATCATCCCGCGCATCACCGCGCGCGACAGGCGGAAAACCGCCTTCAGGTTAGTTTCCATGACTTCATCCCATTCCACGTCTTTCATGCGCAGCGCGAGGTTGTCGCGCGTGATGCCGGCGTTATTGACCAGAATCAGAACGTCCCCGTACTCCGTCTGCACCGCTTCGAAGAGGGCATCGCATTGCTGTGCCTCGCGCACATTCAACACCCTGCCCGCGCCTTTCGCGCCCGCTTCCTGCAGCGCGCTGCCGATACCCGCAGCGCCCTGCTCTGTAGTCGCGGTGCCAACGACCGTCGCCCCCTGCCGCCCCAGCTCCAATGCGATCGCACGCCCAATGCCGCGTGTGGCGCCCGTGACCAATGCCACTTTCCCTTGCAGCATGCTCAGACTCCTTTGAGCGCCGCCAGCGCCTGCTCGAGCGATGCCCGATCCGCGAGCGCATGGCTCTGCAGGTCGCCGTCGATGCGTTTCACCATGCCTGCGAGCGCCCTGCCTGGGCCGCATTCCACGACATGCGTGACGCCCATTAGCCGCATCTTGCGTATCGTCTCGACCCAGCGCACGGGCGCCGCCGCCTGGCGCACCAGTGCGTCCTTGATGGCAGCAGGCTGTGCCTCGATGCCGACGTCGACGTTGTTGATCACTTGCAGCTTCGGCTCCGCCATCGGCACGTCCGCAAGATAGCCACGCAGGCGCTCCGCGGCGGGCCGCATCAGGCTGGAATGAAACGGCGCGCTGACCGGCAACAGCAGCGCGCGCTTGGCGCCTTTCGCCTTGCAGGCGTCCATGGCACGCGCAACCGCGCCCTTGTGTCCTGCAATTACGACTTGACCCGGGGCATTGAAATTCACCGCCTGCACCACTTCGCCCTGCGAAGATTCGGCGCACGCGGCGCGTACCGCGTCGTCTTCCAGATTGAGAATCGCCGCCATGGCACCCTGGCCCGCAGGCACGGCCTCCTGCATGGACTTGGCGCGATACTTCACCAGCGGCAGGCAATCACGGAAATCGAGCGCCGCGGCCACCACCAGGGCCGTGTACTCCCCCAGGCTGTGGCCCGCCAGCAAGTCCGGTTTCGGGCCGTCGAGCGCCTGCCAGGCTTGATACGCCGCGTAGCCGGCGGTCACCATCGCCGGCTGCGTATTCACCGTCAGTCCGAGTACGTCCGCCGGGCCCTCGTCCAGGAGACGCAGGAACTCGGCACCCAGCACCGCAGCCGCCGTCCGGCGCACTTCTTCGACGCCGGGCAAGCCCGCATAGGCGTGCAGCATGCCGACGGATTGCGAGCCCTGCCCCGGAAATACCATCGCCAGTTTCATGCCCTCACATCGTCGCGAGCGTCGCGCCCCAGGTGAACCCGCCGCCAACGCCCTGCATCAAGACCCGCTGGCCGGCGCGAATCTTTCCTGCGCGCACGAATTCGTCCAGCGCCAGCGGCACCGAGGCGGCGGAGGTGTTGCCATGATGGTCCACGGTGACCACGAGGCGCTCCCGCGGCAAGCCCAGCTTGCGCGCCGTCGCTTCCAGTATGCGCACGTTGGCCTGGTGTGGGATCAGCCAGTCGATGTCCTCGAGGCGCATGCCGGCCGCCGCGACAGTCTCGCGCGCCACTTCATCGAGCACCTTGACCGCGAACTTGAACACCTGGTTGCCTTGCATCTGCAGGAAGGGCGAACCGACGATGCGCCCGCCGGACACATTCCCCGGTACCGACAGGATACCTGCGTAGTTGCCATCGGCGCGCAGCACGGAGGCGTGCAGTCCGGGCCGCTCGGCGGCAGCCAGCACCACCGCGCCCGCGCCGTCGCCGAACAGCACGCAGGTACCGCGGTCGTTCCAGTCGAGGATGCGCGAAAACACCTCGCTGCCGATCACCAGCGCGCGCTTGTGCGTCCCGGCGCGTATGAAGTTGTCGGCGGTGGCCAGCGCATATACGAAACCGCTGCACACCGCCTGCAGGTCGAATGCGGCGCAGTTCCTGGTGCCGAGCTTGGCCTGCAGCAGGCAGGCGGTGCTCGGAAAGACGAAATCGGGCGTCGATGTCGCAAGCACGATGAGGTCCACTTCCTGGGGCAGCACGCCGGCCGCTGCCAGCGCGGCGCGACTTGCCTCGAGAGCCAGGTCGCTCGACGCCTGGGATTCGTCGGCGATGTGCCGTTGCGCAATGCCGGTGCGCTCACGGATCCAGGTATCGCTGGTATCGAGCTGCGCCGCGATCTCCGCATTGGTGACGACCCGCGGCGGCAGGTAACTGCCGGTGCCGACGATGCGCGAGTAGATCATTCCGCGCCTGCGCGCTCGACCGGCGCAGCGGGGTGCATCTGCGCCATGCGCTGTGCAATGCGTTGGATCACGTCGTTGCGCACCTCCTCGACCGCCCGCGCCAGCGCCTTGCCGAACGCGAACGCATCGGCGGACCCATGGCTCTTGATCACCACGCCGCGCAGCCCCAGCAGGCTGGCGCCGTTGTAGCGGCCCGGATCCATGCGCCGGCGCAACGCCTTGAGAACCGGCAGCGCCACGATTGCCGCAAGCTTGCGAAACACGTTGCGCGAGAACTCCTGGCGCAGGAACGCGTCGATCATGTGGACGACGCCTTCCGACGCCTTGAGCACCGAGTTGCCGACGAAGCCGTCGCAGACCACCACATCGGTCGTCCCCTTGAAGATGTCGTCGCCTTCGACGTTGCCGTGGAAGTTAAGCCCGCTGTCGCGCAGCAACTCGCCAGCCAGCTTCACGGTCTCGTTGCCCTTGATGTCTTCCACGCCGATATTCAGCAATCCTACGGTCGGCCTCTCCTTGTGCTCGACCGCCGCCACCAGCATCGCCCCCATCACGCCGAATTGCATCAATTGCTCCGGCGTGCAATCGACGTTGGCGCCCAGGTCCAGGACATAGGTCCCGCCGCCACGCATGTTGGGCAGCACCGTCGCGATCGCCGGTCGATCTATGCCTGGCAGGGTCTTCAGCACGTAACGCGAAGTGGCCATCAAGGCGCCGGTGTTCCCGGCGCTCACGCAGGCATGCGCTTCGCCACTCTTGACCAGGTTGACCGCGACACGCATCGAGGAATCTTTCTTGTAGCGCAGGGCTTGCGCCGGCGGCTCGTCCATCGTCACCACCTCGCCGGCGTGCTGCACGCGCAGCCGCGGCCCGGCCGCCGCGCCGCACCGTGCGAGTTCCGCCTCGAGGGCATCACGACGGCCGACCAGGATGAGCGCAACGCTCGCGTCGCCGCGCTGCAGTTCGAGCGCGGCGGGGACCGTCACGTGGGGGCCATGGTCGCCCCCCATGCAGTCGATGGCGACTGTGATGTGCATCGAGCCTTGGGCGCCCGCGCGAGGGGCGCAGGACTCGAACGATTGCGTGCTTACTCGCCCTTGCCCTGCGCGACCTTCTTGCCGCGGTAGTAGCCGGTTGGGCTGACATGATGGCGCAGGTGCGCTTCGCCTGTCGTCGGCTCCACCGCCAGGGGCGGGATGCTCAGGAAGTCGTGAGCGCGATGCATGCCGCGACGCGACGCGGATTTCTTGTTCTGCTGAACTGCCATGTGTTAGCTCCTCTCAATGTCAATTTTTGCCACGCAGCATGCCGCGCAGCGCTCCGAACGGCATCTTCCGTCGGTCCGACGCCAGCCTGCCTTGCGCCGAACAATTCTCGTGTCTCGGCGCATACGGCAGCGCCAGCAGCAACTCATCTTCCACCAGATCGCGCACCGCCATCCTCTTGTGCGCCACCACCCGCTCGGGCATCTCCGGCGCAATCGGCTCCGCGTCGATTTCCGACTGCGACGACGCCAGTAACAACGTCGCCCGCGGCTCCAGCGCGCATTCCACGGCGCCCAGACAACGCTGACACGTCAATGTCAGTCGCGCCCGTGCCCACAGCACCAGTTGCGGCCGGCCATGGGCGTCGTATGCGCCATGCAACTCATACTCGACCGCGCCCGAGTCGTCCTGCAGCATATCTCGCAGCCGGGGGAAAACGCTCAACGCCCAGCTGCCGCGCACGCTGGCTCCGGCTGCCGCAAACTCGAAGCCGTCGATCAGAGGAAACCGCGCCGGCTGCTGCGGCATGAGGGCGCGAATGATATCATTGCCGAAAAACCGTGTCAAAACAAAGTCATGCTTGAGCCTCGGCAATTGGTGCTCGCCTCCACCTCGCGCTACCGCAAGGAGCTGCTTGGACGCCTTGGGCTGCCCTTTGAATGCGCCGATCCGGCGGTGGCGGAGCATACGCTGCCCGGGGAGAGCACCGCAGATACCGCGGTACGGCTCGCGGGACTCAAGGCACGCGTAGTCGCCGCACGCTTTCCCCATGCCCTGATCGTCGGCGCAGACCAGGTGGCGTCCTGCGAAGGTGCGATCCTCGACAAGCCCGGCACGCACGCCAAGGCGGTGCGCCAACTCACCGCAATGAGCGGAAGGACCGCACGCTTCGACACCGCTCTGGCAGTCCTCGACGCGCGCAGCGGGGCGGCGAACTCACGTGTTATCCCCTGTCTGGTGCACTTTCGCCGTCTCAGCACCGCGCAAATTGAAGACTATCTGCAGCGAGAGCAACCCTACGACTGTGCCGGCAGCGCCAAGTCCGAAGGGCTGGGCGTCGCCTTGATCGCGCGCATCGACGTTGAGGATCCCACTGCGCTGATCGGGCTGCCGCTGATCGCGCTGACCGAGATGCTGACGCAGGCCGGAATGCCGGTATTGCGCGCATGAGACCCGCCCTTTACTTGGTGCCCGCTCCGCTCGGCGGCCCGGCGTCCGATGCACTTTCCTTCGCGGCCGTGGAGACGGTGCGCTCGTTGCGCGATTTCGCCGTCGAGAACGCCAGAACCGCGAGGGCATTCCTCGGCGCACTGGGCATGCCCTGCGCCATCCGGGATTTGAGCATTGAGGAGATTGCAGGAGACGCCTCAGCCCTGCTCGCCCCGCTACGCGCGGGCCGCCCGCTCGGCGTACTTTCCGAGGCCGGCTGCCCCGCGGTGGCGGACCCAGGCGCTGCATTGGTCGCCGCAGCACGCGCTGAAGGCTTCCGCGTGGTTCCGCTGGTCGGACCATCCGCGCTCCTGCTGGCACTGATGGCTTCGGGCCTGGAGGGCCAGCGCTTCGCGTTCTGCGGCTACCTGCCGCGTGAGACACCGGCGCGGGCCGAACGCATCCGCGCGCTCGAGCGTCGCTCGCGTGCCGAAGACGAGACGCAGATCTTCATCGAGACGCCGTACCGCAACGAAACGCTGCTGACGGCGCTGCTGGAATGCTGCCAGCCCGGCACCAGGCTGTGCGTGGCGGCAGACCTGACCTTGCCCTCGGAGGAAATCTTCGCGCAAACGGTCGCGCAATGGCGCCGGCAGCGGGCGCCCGTTGGGCGGCGCCCGGCCGTGTTCCTGCTGCAGGCCTAGCGCAGCAGCGGCGCTTGTCGCAGCATCAGCTCGAGGAGAGCGCTCGCGGCACCTGCGCCGAGTCGCCGGGCAAACTTCTCCGCGATGTTGTCCTTCTGCGTGTAGTCCACGATGTTTTCGGCCTTGATCACTTCGCGCGCCACGTATTCCATGCTGCCGAAGGCATCAGCCAGGCCCAACTCCACGCTCCTCTGGCCAGTCCAGATCAGCCCCGAGAACATGTCGGGGGTCTCCTTGAGCCGCTTGCCGCGACCTTCGCGCACCACGCCGATGAATTGCTGATGGATGTCATCCAGCAAAGTCTGCGCATGGCGCTTTTGCGCCTCGTCCTCCGGCAGGAAAGGGTCCATGAATCCCTTGTTTGCGCCGGCGGTGAGCAGCCGGCGCTCGACACCGAGCTTGTCCATCAGCCCGGCAACCCCGAACCCGTCCATGCGCACGCCGATCGAGCCGACGATGCTCGATTTCGCGACGAAGATCCGGTCCGCTCCCGCCGCGACGTAATAGCCCCCCGAAGCGCACAGATCTTCAACCACCGCGTACAAAGGTATCCCGGGGTGCTTCAGGCGCAACCGGCGCATTTCCTCGTAGATGTTCTGCGCCTGCACCGGGCTGCCGCCGGGACTGTTGATGCGCACGACCACGCCCTGCGTGTTCTTGTCCTTGAATGCGGCCTGCAGCGCCGTGGTGACGCGCTCGGCGCTGGCGTCGGTCCCAGGGGCGATGATGCCGTTCACTTCCACCAGCGCGGTGTGCCTGCCCTTGAAATCGCCGCTACCCTTCCAATCCACCGCCAGCACGATGATCGCCGTCACGTAAGCGAAGGTCAGCAGCTTGAAGAAGATGCCCCACAGGCGCGCGCGCCGCTGCTCCCTGAGCGCCGCCGTGGCCAGCTTTTCGATCAGCCCGCGCTCCCATTGCCCGTCGTTGTCAGCCATCGTCGACTCCCGTGAAATAGACCTGCCCCGCGCGCTCCTCGACACTCAGTCGCACCAGCGGACGACCGCCGCAGGGGCCGCCCAGGCAGCGGCCGCTGTCGGCGGCGTAGACGGCACCGTGCGTCGAGCATATCAAATCGCGTTGCTCCAGATCGAAGAACTCGGTCTCGCGCCAGTCCAGTTCCATCGCCACATGCGCGCAGCGGTTGAGGTAGCCGTAGACGCGTCCGGCATAGCGCACCAGGAATGCCGGCGCCGTCTCGCCGAAGTACGACACCTCGAAGCGCACCCCCTGGCCGCCGTCGTGCAGCGCAGCCGAGGCGCAGATCAGGCGTGCTTCGTCAGCCATTGGCTCAGCTCCCCGACGCTTGCCACACAGGCGCGCGGCGCGAACGCGCGCAGCGCGTCGCCCGGATGCGCGCCATAGGTCACTGCAACCGCATCGACGCCTGCACTCCTCGCCATCAGCAGGTCATGCGAGGTGTCGCCGATCATGAGCGCCTGTCCAGGTTCCGCCTCGAGTTCACCGAGCAGTTCGAGCAACATCGCCGGATGCGGCTTCGGGTCGGTCTCGTCGGCACAGCGGGACGCGGTAAAGTATGGCTTGAGTCCCGTCAGCTCGAGCGCATGGTCGAGCCCGCGCCGGCTCTTACCAGTGGCAACGGCCAGCTGGCGGCCGGCGCCGCGCAAATGTTCCAGCAGTGCGCGCACGCCCGGAAACAGCACCATCGCATCCTGACGCACGAGAAAATGCCGCCGGTACGCGGCGGCGAAGGCCGCATATTGCTCCTCGGCCAGCGAGGGCACCGCGCTTCGCAGCGAGTCGCGCAGGCCGAGCCCGATGACGTGGCTGGCGCGTTCTCGCACCGGCACCGCCAGCCCGAGGTCGCGCGCCGCCTCCTGGATGCACTCCACGATGGCGCCCGCCGAGTCGATCAGCGTCCCGTCCCAGTCAAAGACGATCAGGCGGTAGCGCAAGGCGCTCCTCCGCGAATCGGCGCATGTCGGGCGGCAAGGGCGCATCGAACCGCAGCGCCGCGCCTGTCAGTGGGTGCGCCAGCGAAAGGCGCCTGGCGTGCAGCAGGAGCCTTTTCACGCCTGCCCTCGCCAGCGCATGGTTGAGTTCGAAATCCCCGTATTTGTCGTCACCCAGGACCGGATGGCCCGCGTGCGCCAGATGGACCCTGATCTGGTGGGTGCGCCCAGTCAGCAGCCGCAGTTCCAGCAGGCTGCAGTCGTCCGCGGCCGCGACCGGCGTCACCTGGGTCGCCGCCGACTGCCCTTGTGCGTGCACCGCGACGCGGCGCTCGCCCGCGGCAGTGACGAACTTGTGCAGCCGTTCGTTCAGCAGGCGGGCCCCACCCTTCCATCGGCCCTGTACCAGCGCTGCGTACACCTTCTCCACTTCGCCTTCGCGCAGCATGCGGTGCAGTGCGACCAGGGCGCTGCGTTTCTTGGCGATGATAAGCAGTCCCGAGGTGTCGCGGTCGAGGCGATGGGCGAGCTCCAGCGACTTTGCCGCGGGCCGTTGCGCACGCAGCGATTCGATGACTCCGTAGCTCACCCCGCTGCCCCCGTGTACCGCGACGCCGGAGGGCTTGTCGACCACCAGCAGCGCGGCGTCTTCGTACACGATTGGCAGATCGAGCGGACGCGGCGCCGGTTTGGCCCCGGGGGTCGCGATGCGAACCGGGGGGACCCTGACCCGGTCCCCCAGCCGCAGCCGGTAGTCCGGCTTGACCCGGCCACTGTTGACCCGGACCTCGCCGCTGCGCAGCACCCTGTAGACGTGGCTCTTGGGCACCCCCTTCAGGCGGCGCAACAGGAAATTGTCGATGCGCTGCTCGGCGCTTTCCTCGCCGACTTCGAGTAGGGTCGCGCGAGCCTTGCTTAAGTCATTCATTTTCCGTATTATCTGCGAGTTGCTTCGAGATGCGAGGCACAGGTTCGAAGGGGGTGGCGTGGTTGGTGTTCGCCGCCGGAACCTGCAACCCGCCTCCTGTTTGGCCACAGCCGGACCTGAAGCAGTGGTGATGTTCGCTCACCCAAAGTAGCGATACTACCCAATAGCGCGCGGCAGGATTTATCCCCGCCCCATCGAAATCGGTATTTAGCCCCCAAGGAGAGCACTGACCGACGGCACGCCGGGTCTCCTGCGCGCGCAGGAGAATAAGAATTGAAACGCATGCTGTTTAACGCGACGCAGCAAGAAGAACTGCGCGTCGCCATCGTAGACGGACAAAAGCTGGTCGACCTCGACATCGAATCTGCCGCAAGGGAGCAACGCAAGAGCAACATCTACAAAGGCATCATCACCCGGGTCGAGCCCAGCCTCGAAGCCGCCTTCGTCGAATACGGCGAGGAACGGCACGGGT
>CAZOSA010000010.1:0-23623 GCA_964582155.1 uncultured Enterobacteriaceae bacterium
GCCTTCCAATCCCTGGAACAGCGGGGTGGTATCGACGCCCGCCGAGAGAGTGAAACACTCGCCGCTGATCTTGCCGAATCCGCTCACGTCGCCAAAATCCATTCGCTGACGGATCACGGCGCCCGGAATCTCCATTCGGACGTCCACCTTATCTTTCGCCACGCGCATGTTCGTGTCTCCTTAGTGACCGCGTTCGCACCGACTAGACCGATTGGTCTAATCGGGGACTATACACTGAATGCGAACGCAGTCAAAAGGAAACGAGCTGCCAGTCGAGCAACGCACCAAGTTCGAGCAGTTATCGCCTACCGCCGTAGTGGTTTGGCGCCCGCCGAACCCTTTTCATACACCTCGACCCCCTCCGGGATCGCGACCCACGGCCGCGCCGAGCGGGTCCAGATGTGCCGGTCGATGCGAAAGCTGTCAGGGTTGTCCAGCGTACCCGCGGCGATCCCGCGCAACCCGGGACGCAGCTCGGTCGTGTGGGTGACGGTGGCGCCACAGACCGGACAAAACTCCGTCTTCAGCAAGCGGCCCGTCTCGTCCGAGCGGTGCTCGTAGCTCGTCAGGCGCCCCTGCAGGAACTCGACGTCCGCCTCGTTGAAGTAAGCGATAAAGGCAAACGCGCTGCCGGAGCGCCGCTGGCACCAGGAGCAGTGGCAGACCAGGCCCGCCTGCGGCTTCGCCTTGATGCGATAGCGCACGGCTCCGCACACGCACCCGCCCTCCTGTCTGTCGTCCATGTCCGCCTCCGCATTGACCCTTTTCGTATTCTGCTGCGTTTATGGCTCTGTCGCCAAACCAGAAAGGACGAACCATGAACCGCTCCCTCCGGATGTGAACCGCGTGCGCCTGAAGCTCGGAGACGCGTTCGACGTCATCGCGGCGTGCAAGATCCGGGTGCCGGCGGAAGGCAGCGCGACCCTGCGCTACCGGGTACTGGTACGCTACTGATCGTCTGCCTATTCTCAGGGAACCGGGCGTGAATATTTCGACCGCTGCTGAACCATTCAGCCCCGTGTTCGCCGCGGATTGGGAACAAGCCTGCCGCGATGACGCAGAGCTGCGCAATCTGGGAGGGCACGCCAGCGTGCGCTTTGCCGTGCAAGCCGATGGCGTCGCGCTGACCTTGCAATTCACGGACGGCAAGCTGGGCGGGATCCGCGCGGGAGCGGACGCGGCCGACTTTACGCTGCGCGCGCCCGCACGCGTATGGGAACTTTTTCTGCAGGCATTGCCGCCGGCGCCTTTTCACCACGTACTGGCGATGAAGATGCGCGTGCCGGAGTTCTCCGTGGCCGGCGACGAGCACAAACTCCTGCAGTTCGCGCACCTCGTGCGCCGCTCGCTCGAGCTTGCGCGCTGGGTGGCCAACGGGCGCGTCGCCGCGGCGCTGCGCCCCGAGGGGCCGGTGGCGGCCCCCCCTGCCGCGGGCAGCGTCGAGCCCATCGCCGGGCGCTACGCCTCGATCGAAATCGAGGGACGCAGGCACCGCATCTACTTCGAGCAGGCGGGCAGCGGGCGCGACTTGCTGTTCCTGCACACCGCGGGCTCGGACACGCGGCAATTCCACCGCCTGATGAACGATGCGGGACTGCTGCGCGATTGGCGCATGAGCGCCTTCGACCTGCCCTGGCATGGCAAGAGCCTGCCGCCGGAAGGGGGGCTGCCGGGGGAATGGAGCCTGAATACCGATCGCTATGTCGCGTGTATCGACGCCGCGATTCGCACGCTCGGACTGCAGCGCCCGGTGCTGATGGGCTCTTCCATGGGAGGGCAGATCTGCCTGGAGATGGCGTTGCGCCATGCCGATGCGCTCGGGGGCGTCATCGCCTGCGAGGCATGCGACAAGATCACCGGCCGCGAGGTGCCCTTCGCCAGGCACGCGCTTTACAACCAGTCCCTTGCGGTGCCGGAATGGATCTACGGCCTGATGTCGCCGAGCACGCCGCGCGCGCGGGCGATCGAGATCTGGTGGGAGTACTCCCAGGGCGGCTTCGGCGTGTTTTACGGCGACATCGAGTTCTACGCCCACGACTGGGACGCGCGCGAGCGCGTGGCGCGCATCGACACGCGCCGCTGCCCGGTGATCATGCTGACCGGGGAGTATGACTTCTCTTGCACGCCCGAAGCCTCGCAAGCCACGGCCGCCAAGATCCCGGGCGCCGAGTTCCAGATGATGAAAGGCCTCGGCCATTTCCCGATGACCGAGAATCCGGAGGCGTTCCTCAACTACCTGCGGCCGGCGCTCGCGCGCCTGCGCTCACGAGGCTGACATGACCATACCGCCCAAGCAACTCACCCCCACCGGCAAGCTGCGCGTCGGCATCAACCTCGGCAATTTCCTCCTCGTCACCAAGGGCGCGGACGGGCAGGTGCGCGGCATCGTCCCCGACCTCTCCCACGAACTGGCGCGGCGCCTGGGCACCAGCGTCGAGTTCGTGCTCTATGCCCAGGCCGGCGAAGTGGCAGACGCGGCAAAGACCGGCGCCTGGGACGTCGCGTTCATCGGCGCCGAGCCGCAGCGCGCCAACGAAATCGATTTCACTGCGGCGTACCTCGAGATCGAGGCGACGTACCTGGTACCGGCCGGTTCGCCGATCAAATCCTTGGATGAAGTGGACCGCGAGGGCGTGCGCATCGCGGTGTCGGGCCGCAGCGCCTACGACCTGTGGCTGAGCCGCAACATCAGGCACGCGGAGCTGGTTCGAGGCGAAGGCATCGAGGGCTCGTACCAGATATTTCTCAAGGAAAAACTGGACGTACTGGCCGGCCTCAAGCCGCGGCTGCTGCAGGATCGCGAAAAGCTCCCCGGTTCGAAAATCCTCGAGGGCCGCTTCACCGCCGTGCAGCAGGCCATCGGCACGCCGAAGGGCCGGCCGGAGGCGGCGAGCTATCTTCGGGCGTTTGCGGAGGACATCAAGGCGTCCGGCCTCGTGGCGCAAGGCATCGAACGCCACGGCGTGCGCGGCGTCTCCGTCGCCAGCTGATCCGTCTATCATGCCGGGATGGAAAATCAGGACGCCGTCGGACTCACCAAGTCATTGCTGCATTACGACACGGTCAACCCCCCAGGCCAGGAGGCCGACTGCGCCCGGCACGCCGCAAAGCTGCTCGAAGGCTGGGGATTCAAGGTCGAGTTTCATGACTTCGAGCCCGGACGTACGAGCGTAATCGCGCGCGCGGGCGGCAATGGCGCCAGGGCGCCGCTGTGCCTCACCGGGCACCTCGATGTCGTCCCGCTCGGGTCAAGGGCCTGGTCGCACGACCCGTTCGCTGGAGAGACCGACGGCGACCGGCTATACGGGCGCGGCTCGTCCGATATGAAAGCGGGCGTGGCGGCGATCCTGCTTGCAGCGCACGGTTTCGCCAGGAAGCTCCAAGGCACGCCGGGTGTCGTGCTCGTGCTCACGGCCTCCGAGGAGAACGGCTGCATCGGCTCGCGCCACCTCGCCGAGCTGCCGCAGCTGATGGGCAAGGCCGGCGCCATCGTGGTCGGCGAGCCGACCTCGAACCACCCTTACGTCGGCCACAAGGGATCGCTCAAATTCCACGCCGGTTTTCGCGGCGTATCGGCGCACGGTTCGATGCCCGAGCTCGGCGAGAACGCGATCTACAAGGCGGCGCGCGCCGTGGGCAAACTCGAATCCTTCGACTTCGCGCATGCGCCGCACCCGGTGATGGGCGCGGCGACGCTCAGTGTCGGCACCTTCGAGGGAGGCTCGGGCGTCAACCTGGTGCCGGATGCGGCCAGCATTGGCGTCGACATCCGCACCCTGCCCGGCATGGACCACGCGGTGCTGCTCGCGCGCCTGCGCACGCTGATGGGCGAGGACGCGCACATCGAACCGTTCTCGGATCTGCCCGCGGTATGGACCGCACCCGACGCGGAATGGATGCAGCGCGTGTTCGCGATCTGCACGCCGTTCCTTGCCGCAGCGCCGGAGGTGCGCACGGCAACGTACATGACCGACGCGGCCAACCTGCGCAAGGTCTACGGCGACGTGCCCACCGTGGTACTGGGGCCGGGCGAACCGCAGATGGCGCACCAGACCGACGAATACTGCAGCATGGAGCGCATCCGCCAGTCGGTCGCCATCTACGAAAAGATCATCGCCGATTGGTGCAGGGCGTAACGCCGATCGCGCGCCAGCCTACATCGCGCTGATCCGCTGCGCGAAGGCCTCGACCTGCTTCCAGTCCGTGAACTCGACCACGCTGCGCGGGTCGGTCGTCCCCCGGGTCAGGAACATGATGAAGCGGATGACCTGCCGGTCCCAGAAACCGTATTTCGGATAGTCCAGCATGCCCGCGAACACGGCGACCTGCCGCGGACGCCAGGCGATCTGTCGAAATTCCTGCGCTGCTTATCCACGCTCATCCATCCGGCCTGCCGAGATGTCGCGTCGCTTCTGCTCGAACTCGTTCTTGTCGATCTCGCCCCTGGCATAGCGCTCACGGAGAATGTCGAGCGGCGTGTTGTCACGCACCCTGCTGGCGCTCTTCCCGGGCCCTGCGCCGTATCCACGCACCAGCACCACGATGGCGGCAATGACTAGTCCCCAGATCAACAGCATGCCGAACCCCATTCCGCCTCCTCCGAATCCAAATCCGTCGAATCCCCACATCATCTCTTTCTCCTTGAAATGCGAGGCGGCTGCTTCGCCGCCCCGCGCGTTGGCTTCCTAGCGAAAACGTCCGCCGGGCCCGCCGCCGTATCCCCGGCCATAACCCGCACCGTATCCGGGACCGAACCCGCCGAAGGTCTCATGCGCAACCGTCCTCTGTTCCGGCGAGAGCGCGGCGTAGAGTTCCTTCAGCGCCGCAGTCGTTGCCTGTCTTTCGACTTGCTGCTGCTTGAAGACCTCATCCTGCTGCGCCATCAGCTCAGGCAGCGAACCGGCAGTGCGCGCTTCGTGCATTTTGTCGAACCACGACTGCCTGCTTTTCTCCCGCTGCTTTGCGCTGTTGGCGAATGCCTGCCACGCAGGCTCCTGTTGGGCGGTGATGCCCAGCTGCGACTTCAGGTCCGTCAGGCGGTTTTCCGTCGCCCCGGGATCGGCGCCGAAGCCCATGCCGCCACCGTGCATGCCGTAACCCATGCCAGCGCCGGGCCCCATGCCATAGCCGTGCATGCCGTAACCTTGCATGCCGTACCCCATGCCGGCGCCGGGGCCCATGCCGTAACCTCCGTCGGAGGGGTGCGCGGTCAATTCCGCGGCTGCCAGTCCGAGCGACAATGCCGCCCCGACAGCCAATGCGATTTTGGTGGTTTTTCTCATGATCGAATCTCCGTTAAGTGAAGTATGGAAACCTGCTCTCATTGCGGTTCCCATTACGCCACGCCGGTGTAAGCGCCGCGTCTCGTTTTTGTACGCCCGCGTATCAGGATCGGAGCCGGTTACAGTACGCTACAAATCCGTTCCACAACGGCCGCGGCGGCGGCTATAAAAGTGCCCATGGAAAGCATCGATCACATCCTCGTCGTCGACGATGACGCCGAGATCCGCAACCTGCTCGGCGAGTATCTGGAGAAGAACGGTTGCAGGGCCACAGTGGTCGCCGACGGCAAGGGCATGTGGACGGCGCTCGCGCGCGGCAAGGTCGACCTGATCGTGCTCGACCTGATGCTGCCCGGGGAGGACGGGCTGACGTTGTGCCGCAAGCTGCGCGCCGATTCGGATACTCCGGTGATCATGCTGACGGCACGGGGCGAGGAAACCGACCGCATCGTCGGCCTGGAGATCGGCGCGGACGACTATCTCGCCAAGCCGTTCAGCGCCAGGGAGTTGCTCGCCCGCATCAAGAGCGTATTGCGGCGCTATCGCAGCCTGCCGCGGAACCTGCGCGCCGAAGACGCGCGCGCCTTCGTGTTCGCCGGGTGGCGCCTGGATGCCGTTGCGCGGCACCTGCTTTCGCCCGAGGGTGTCGTCACGTCGCTGAGCGGCGCGGAATACCGCCTGCTGCGCATCTTCCTCGACCGTCCCAACCACGTGCTGAGCCGCGACCAGCTGATGATGTTCATGCATGGCCGCGAAGCCGAGCCGCTCGACCGTTCGATCGACAACCAGGTGAGCCGGCTGCGGCACCGCCTGGGCGACGACCCGGCCGATCCGAAGATCATCAAGACCGTGCGCGGCGAAGGCTACGTGCTCGCCGTGCCCATCGAAGTGGAGCGCTAGTGCGCCTGCTGCCGCGCAGCCTGTTCGGGCGACTGGTCCTGATCCTGCTGTGCGGATTGGTGTTCGCGCAGCTGGTCACCGCGTACCTCAACCTGAGCGAGCGCGATCAACTGCTCTACCGGGCGAGCGGCATGCAGACGGCGCAGCGCATCGCGGATGTCAGCAAGCTGCTCGATTCGGTCTCACCCGAGGAGCGACGCCGGATCGTCGCGGTGTTCGACGCGCCGCCGCTCGCCATATCGCTCGAGCGGCCGGCACTCGCGCCCGAGGGCGCGCCGCCGGAGGGCGACTTCCGGCTCGCCATGTTCACGACCGTCCTGCGCTACGCCCTGGGCGAAGGCCCGCGCGTGCAAGCCGTGCGCGCGACACACGCGCCGGAACGCTACGCGCAGCTCGAGCGGCCGGGGCCGCCGCACATGCCGATGATGCAACGCCCCGGCCCTGGCCCCGGCATGCAGCTGATGCATGCGGAGGGCGTGTTCTTCGTGGTGCAGGTCGCGCTGCGCGACGGGGCACTGGTGACCTTCGACTCCCTCGTTTCTCCGGAAGCCGCGGAGATGCCGCTGCGCTTCGGCCTGACGCTGCTGGTGCTCCTCGGCACGGTCGTCGCGCTGTCGCTCGTGGCCGTGCGCTGGGTGACCGGGCCGCTATCGGCGCTCGCCACCGCCGCGGAAAGGCTCGGCGAGGACATCCAGCGCCCGCCCCTGCCCGAGACGGGGCCTCTCGAAGCGCGGCGCGCCGCACGCGCGTTCAACACCATGCAGCAGCGCCTGCAGCGCTTCATCGCCGACCGCACCCGAATTCTCACGGCCATGTCGCACGACCTGAAGACGCCCATCACGCGGCTGCGGCTGCGCACGGAAATGCTGGACGACGACGCGCTGCGCGCCAAGTTCGCGCAAGACCTCGAGGACATGGAATCGATGGTCACGCAGACGCTGGACTTCATGCGCGACGCGAGCGCCGCCGAACCCGTGCAGCGCGTGGACCTCATGGCCCTGCTGGAAAGCCTGCAGCGGGATTACCAGGACACAGGCAACGCGGTCGAGATCGAAGGCCGCATCGCGCAGCCGTTCAACGGCAGGCCTCTTTCGCTGCGCCGCTGCCTCACGAACCTCCTCGACAACGCGATCCGCTACGGCAAGCGCGCGACGCTCAGGGCCGAGGAGGCGCCGGAGCAGATCACGATCCGCGTGCTGGATGAAGGCCCGGGCATGCCCGAGAAGGAATTCGAGCGCGCGTTCGAGCCTTTTTTCCGGGGCGAGTCCTCGCGCAACCGGGCGACGGGCGGCACCGGCCTCGGCCTGGGCATCGCGCGCAACATCGCGCGCGCGCATGGCGGGGATCTCGAGCTGAAAAACCGGCCGCAGGGCGGGCTGGAGGCGATCCTCAGCCTGCCTCAGGCCACCTTGCGCGTGCCTTTCGCCTCCGGCACGCCGTAGCTCGACATCAGGTCCTCGACCACCTTGTGGTAGTGGTCCCAGGGCGCTTCGCGGAAATTGTGGTTGCGCACGATGAAGGACGCTCCGGCGTAGAACTTCTCGTACTGCAGGTGGCGGCCCGCGAATTCAGAGCCGATCAGGTCCCAGGCCAGCTTGTAGAGCTTCATGCGCTCCACCGCGCCGAGCTGCGGCGTCTGCCAGTAGGTCTCGAACTGCTCCTTCAGCTTCGCGTCGTGCATCACGGTGATGTCGGCGGGCATCTGGAAGATGGCGCCGCCGCACAGTTCCCTCAGCGCGTCGATGATCTGCGAGTGGCTTTCCGTGCACCAGTTGAGCGCGGCGTACATGTAGCGCCGGTTGAAGGTCTTGAAGCCCTCGGGCCAGTCCTCGGCGTCCTGGATCTGCCCGGCGATCATGCCGCCCAGCGCGGCCTCGAGCGCACTGAAGCGCCCGAGCACCTCGCGCACCGCCGGCACCTCATGGGCGCCCGAGGCCTGCGCGATCTTGCTCGCCAGGCCGACGATCAGCTGCATCTTGGAGTGAAAGCGCACGTTCGACTGGTGGTTGCCGTAGCAGTGCCCCGGCGTCTTGATGTAGATGTCGCGCGCGAGCAGCGCGTCCATGTGCACGAACACGCGCTCCCAGGGCACCTTGACGTTCTCGCACATCACCATCGAGTCGGTCTCGTCGAAGCGATAGCTGAGCGGATTGTCGAACTCGTTCGGCGCGTGCAACTCGAAAGGCTTCCTCGACCACAGAGTGACGCCCGGCGCGTTCACGGCGATGGCGCAGGTGATCGACTCGGCAAGCTGGTTCGGCGCCAGCGGGATCAGGTTGCCGATCCAGATTTCGTTGGCGAACACCGCCCCGGTGGCGAGCATCTTCATGCCCGAGATCACCACGCCGTCGTCGTCCTCGCGCACCACGCGCAGTGTGGGAATGGGGATGTTCTGCCGCACATAAAACTCGGGGTTGCGCGCCGCCTGCGGCGGGATCACCGCATACACGCCGTAGACGTCGTCCTTCCTCATGTGCTCGTAGTAGCGCTCGAGATTGCCGGCGTACTTGCCGAACACCATCGGGTTCATCGCCATGCCGGTGACGAAGCTCGACACGTGGTCGGGCGAGCGTCCCAGCAGCCCGTGGCTCAAGTCGGCGATGGCGCGGTGCAGCCGCGTGCGCTTGACGAGGTCTTCCCTGGTTTTCGCGCGCAGGAAATAGGCACTGAAGCGCTCGCCCTTCTCTTCAAAGCTGTACCCGGGATCGGCCGCCTTCATGTCGTAGATCGCCGCCATCGAGCGCGCCGCGTTGCGGAATGCGGGGTGCGTGGTGACGTCGTCCACCTTCTCGCCGCCGATGTACACAACGCGCCCGTCGCGCAGCGACTTCAGGTGCTCGGCTCCGGTCTTGAGCATGGCTAGCTCCGCTTTCCGCTGGTTTCGTAGTAATGGATCTCGTACAGCAGGCAGCCGCCCTTGGTGGTGAAAGGTCCGTGACGAACCCCCGGCGGCCGGCAAGCGTAGGTGAAGGCCTGCGAGGACTGCCCGCCCCTGCCTTGCGCGTCGTTGCCGACGACCAGGTCGCCCTGCACCAGGAACACTTCCTCCCAGTGGTCGTGCACGAAGGGCTCGGTGGAGTACGCTCCCGGCTCGATCTTCAGCAGCCGCGTGCGGCTTCCTCGCTTCGCTTTTTCGTCAATATCCGAGGCGAGCACTTTCTGCGTGAAGCCGGGCGGATAGTTCGCGCCCGGCGACTCCCATCCGGCCTTCATGTCCACGCCGACGAATTCCAGGTGCGGTTTGGCCTTGCTCATGGTCTGCCTTTCAACGATTCCCATTGACGCAATGCAGTCTGCTTTCGGAGAATGTGGTTGTCAATCGGCAATTCTCACGGAGGAGACATGCTCAAGCTCTACGGCCAGTACCGTTCGCGCGCGTTCCGCGTGGCGTGGTTGTGCAAGGAATCGAAGATCCCCTACGAGCATCACAACGTCACCATCAACGTCGAGGGGGCCACTTGCAAGGAGACCTGGTACGCCACACTCAACCCCAACCAGCGCGTGCCGACCATCGACGACGACGGCCTCGTGATGTGGGAGTCGGCGGCGATCAACCTGTATCTCGCCGAAAAGTACCAGAGCCCGCTCTGGCCGAAGGACGCGGCGGGCAAGGCGCGCATGCTGCAGTGGGCGTTCTACATTGCCAACGATGTCGAACCTCCGATGATCACGCTCCAGCGCCATCGCCACCTGCTGCCCCCCGAGCAGAGAAACGCCAAGCTCGCCGACGAGGCGGAGCAGCAGATCCTGCCGAAGATGAAGGTGATGGAGGATTACCTGTCCAAGAACAAGTTCTTCAGCGGCAAGGAGTGGGGCATGGCCGACTTCATGGTGGCGAGCGTCTCCTACGCCATGTGGTTCAACAAGTTTCCGCTGCTGGCGAAATTCCCGAAGTTCAGGGCCTGGATCGACGCCAGCGTCGAACGGCCGATGGCGAAGGAGGCGCGCAAGCTGCGCGAGTAGTTGTCCCACAATAAGTTACGACGACTCGACCCGGGACGCGCTGTGCAGCGAGGACGCGCGTCCCGGTTACGGCCACTCCTGCTCGCTAGCCTCCGCCGCCGACGAACAGGCTCTTCTTGATGATCGCGTGCACACCCCAGTTGCCGTCCACGACCTGGGTTACACCGAAGTCCACTGCGACGGACATCAGGGACACGGCCTCGTCCTCGCTCAGACCTTGCGTAGTCATCAGGAAGTGGCGCATCTTGCGGAAGGAATCGCGCATCGCGAGATCGATGGACGACTTGCCGTAGATCTCGGATTGGGCCTTGGGGCCCAGCTCGGCGAGATAGTTCGGAAAGCTGAATCCATGCAGTACGAACTCGGTCTGCGTCTCAAGCAAAGGATAGTTGAGGTCGTTCAGCGGCGTGCCCTTGAGCGCGTTCTTCTTGTGCAGGATGAGCTGAAAGGTGCCGGTGATCGAACACTCGATGGCGGTGCCGCAGAGTTCCGAGTCACCCTGCGAGGCGTGCGGGTCGCCGGCCGACAACAGCGCACCGCGCACCGCCACGGGGTAGAACATCGTCGCCCCCTTGCCGATGCGCCAGTTGTCGATGTTCCCGCCGGTATAGCTCGGCGGAATTGAATCCACGATGTCCGCTTCCGCCGGTGCCAGCCCCAGCGTGCCGAAATGCGGGCGGATCGGAATCCTGATGTTCTTGAGAACGTTCCAGTTTTCCTTGACCGTGCTGTGATCCACCGGGACGCCCGGGTAATCGATGATCTTGTGCACGACGCCGAACGGATCGGTCTGGGGCGTCCAGCGGAAGTTGTACAACGCTTTCGCCCAGTCGCGCTCGCCCGTGGCATCGACCTCGTAAATCGTGATGACTTCGCGCTTTTTCGGTTCCTCGATCTGATCGTTGTAGTGAAAACCCCACCACGCCGCGGCGTTGCTGCCATACGACTTCCCTTTGTACTTCGGGTTCGCGCAAGGCCGCGGTTTCACGTCGAGGATGCGCACTTCGAGGATGTCCCCGGGCTCAGCCCCCTTGACGGCGACCGGGCCGGTGCAAATGTGAACGCCGAACCCCTCTCCCGCGCCGCGGCCGTGAATCGACGCATCCATGGGCCCTGCGCCTCGGCGGTTCACCCCCTTGCGCGTGCGGTCCCAGTGGTAAACGCTCTCTGCGCCCGGATCCCCCTTGACCATCCGCTCAAGGTCGTCGGCCGCATGGTGCGTCAGGGTTTCCAGAGTGACAAAATCACCCGATTCGACCTCGACCAGAGGCTTCAGGTTCTTGCTGAAATAGCCCCAATGCACCGTTTCGGCGGTAGCAGCAATACGGTAGTGGTTTAGCGTGCTGCGCTTCATTCCCATCTGGGCGTGAGCCAGCGAGGCGGCTCCGATGCCGCCCAGCGCAGCGCCCGTGGCGATTGTGCCCTGAATAAAGCTGCGCCGAGAGGTGTCGGACGGTTGATCGGCACTGTCCTGGGTAGCCTCATTTTGTTCTGTTTCCATGCTCTCTCCTCATTATGGGCAAAGAGGCTGCGGCCCCCTGCATTGGTGACTGCATCACCGGTGCAATTTCTTCCGCAGGCACACGCAGTTTGCAGATCATTCGTTTCGCGGTCTGTAACGAACCGGCGGAGAAAGTCTACCCTCAAATAGTCAGCGCCCGCGCAGCACCCGTCGCAGCAGCTTGCCGGAGGCGTTCCTGGGCAGTTCCGCCACGAACTCGATCTCGCGCGGGTACTTGTAGGGCGCGGTGCTGCGTTTCACGTGCGCCTGCAGCTCGGCGGCGAGCTGCGCCGTGCCGGCGATGCCGGACTTCAGCACGACGAACGCCTTCACGATCTCGCCGCGCTCGGCGTCCGGCTTGCCGACGGCAGCGCTCTCCTGCACCGCCGGATGCTCGAGGAGCGCGTTTTCCACCTCCATCGGCCCGATGCGATAGCCGGCCGAGCTGATGATGTCGTCGGCGCGGCCTTCGTAGAAGAGATAGCCTTCCTCGTCCTGGCGCACCATGTCGCCGGTGAGCCAATACTCGTTGTCGCCGACACGCAGCTTGCCTGCCGCCGTGCGCTCCGGCTCGTTCCAGTAGCCGAGCATCATCTGCGCATTGGGCAGCCGGATCGCGAGCTGCCCGTCGAGGATCGCGGTGTCCACGCCAGGCAGGGGCTTGCCCATCGAGCCGGGCTTCACGGGCAGGAACGGGTAGTTGAGGACGGTCATCAGGGTTTCGGTCTGCCCGTAGCCGTCGAGCAGCGGAACGCCGCACTTCTCGCGCCAGCGCCGCACGATCTCCGGATTGACGGTCTCCCCCGCCGACACCGTGAGGCGCAGCGCCGAGAGGTCGTAAGCGGACAGGTCCTCGTTCACCAACCGCCTGAACTCCGTCGCCGCCGCGCAGAACACGGTGACGCGGTGTTTCGCGAGGAGCGCAAGACGCTCGCGCGGATCGAATTTTCCGTGGTAGAAAAGGACCGCCGCGCCGCAGCTCCAGGGCCCGAAGAGAATCGCGGTTCCCGCCTTGCTCCAGCCCGTGTCGGCCGTGCACCACATGACATCGTCCGGCTTGAGGTCGTGCCAAAGCTGCGAGGACAGGCGCCAGGCGTAGAGCGCGCGTGCCGCGTGCGTGACGCCTTTCGGATTGCCGGTGGAGCCGGAGGTGTAGTACATCGCGACCGGGTCTTCGATGCCGATGCGCTCCGGCGGACAATCGGGCCCGGCGTCGTCGAGCGCGTTGTCGAAATCGAGCCACCCCGGGGCCCCGCCCACGGCGAGGCGAAGCGTCAAGTCCGGGAACTTGGATACATTCGCCTGAGTGGTGATCGCCCCTGCGGCGCCAGAATGTTCGACGCGGAACGTCACGTCCTTCGCGGTGAGCATGTCGATGCAGGGAATCGGCATCACGCCCACGCGCAGGCAACCGACCATGGCGATATGCCACTGCGGCAGCCGCGGCAGCATGACGATGCAGCGGTCGCCCTTCTTCAGGCCGCTCGCCCGAATGATGTTCCCTAGGCGTTTCGAGAGTTCAGCGATGCGGCGATAGGTGTAGCACTCCACCCGCCCGGACTCGTCGCACCAGAGGAGCGCGAGCTTCTCCGGGTCCTGCGCCCACGCATCCACGACGTCCGTCGCGAAATTGAAGGAGAGCGGCAACTCCCAGCGGAAGCCCTCGTACAGTTCCTCGTAGGTCACCAGGCGGCCTCCAGGAGCCGCATCACCTCCTCGGGCGAGCGCAGCGGCCGCGGGTTGGTGCGCACCCAGAGATTCTTCATCGACGCTTCGGCGATCGCCGGCAGTTGTTCGCGCTTGACGCCCACTGCGCGCAGCGTTGTCGGCTGACCGAGGGATCCGATGAGGGCGGCGACAGCGTCGGCCGCCTGGATTTCCGGCCGGCCGAGGGCTTGAGCGATCAGCTTCTGCTTTTCACGCGTGGCCGCTTCGTTGTAACGCATCACGTGCGCCAGCATCACGCAGCTCGTGTGCCCGTGCGGCACGTCGGCGAAGGCCCCCAACGCGTGGCCGATGCCGTGACTGGCGCCGTAGTTCACTCGCGCGATGGTGGAGGCAGCGAGCCACGAGGCCTGCTGGCAGGAAAGGCGCGAAGCGAGATTGCCGGGTTCGGACTTGGTGCGCGGCAGGCCTTCGGCGAACAGCCGCAGCGCGTGCAGCGCCAGGCCGTCGCAATAGGCGTTGGCGTCGATCGAGCACAGGGCCTCCACCGCGTGGTCGATCCCGCGCACGCCCGTGGACAGCCACAGCCACTCGGGCGTGTGCGTTGTCACTGCCGGGTCGAGGATCACCGAGCGCGCGCCGATGTCGGCGCCGGTGAAGGAGTGCTTGAGCCGCGTGCGCGGATCCGTCCCGCCGCCGAGGTTGGAGAACTCGGCGCCCGAGAGCGTGGTCGGCACGACCACCTGCCGCACCGGCGAGGGCTTGATGTCCGGGTTGATCCGCTTACCGTCGGAGCCGATCGAGGCGTGCAGCGCGTCGAGCTCCTCCGCCTTCGTCACGCCATGGGCGAGGCAGATCTGCAGGATCTTGACGGTATCGATTGGCGTGCCGCCGCCGACGGTGAGGATCAGGTCGGGCTTTGCCGCGCGCACCGCGTCGGCCGCCTCGACCACGCTCGGCCAGGGGGTGTGCGCAACGCAGTTGTCGAACAGGCCGGCGTATTTCCCGCCCAGCGCATGCGCGATTGCGCGGATGACCGATGTCTTGCGCGATAACGTCTTCGAGGCGACGATGAACACCCGGCGGGCGCCGATGCGCGCAGCCTCTTCCGCGGCCGCCGCCGCCGCAGGCTGCCCGAACACCACGCGCTCGAGTGGAAGATAGTGGTAGGTGCCCACCGCGCTATATTAGCGGGCCATGCCACAGGCCCGAGTCAGCCTCGACGAGCTGGTTCGCGCGCTCGAGTTCCTGCGGGCGGGCGACTGGCGCGCCGCGCACGAGATTGTGCAGCGCGACGAGGATTCCGCCCTCTCCTGCTGGGCGCACGGAATCGTGCACCTGATGGAGGGCGATACGTCCAATGCCCGCTACTGGTACCGGGAGGCGAAGCGGGAACTCCCCCGGGTGCCTTCAATCGCCGACGAGATTGCCGACCTCGGCGCAAAAGTATTGCGTACTCGAGAGACAAGAGAGTAGCCTGTCTCGCGGCTGCGGTGCCCGGCCGTACACCCCAGGGGAGGAGGTCATCATGGCTGCTTGGAAGATAGAAGGCCAGTATATGGAAACCTGCAATTGCAACTTCGTGTGCCCCTGCTTGCTATCGAATCTCACGGCGCGGCCCACCGAGGGCGATTGCAAGTTCGCGATTGCGATGCGCATCGATAAGGGAGAAAAGGACGGCGTAAAGCTCGACGGGCTTTCCTTCATCGTCCTCGTGCATTCTCCCGGGGTGATGGCGGAAGGGAACATGACGGTGGGCCTGATCGTGGATGAGCGCGCCTCCGAAAAGCAGGTCGAGGCCATCAGTGCCATTGCCACCGGCTCGGCGGGCGGCCCGATGGCGGCGTTGGGGCCGCTGGTCGGCAAGATCGCAGGCGTGGAAAAGCGCCCGATCCGCTTCGAGGCAGACGGCATGAAGTTTTCCGTCAAGGCCGGAGAACTCGTCGACCAGGCCTGCGAAGGCGTCGCCAGCGCGGTGCGCACCAGCGAACCGATCTATCTGGACAACACCGCGCACCCGGTGAATACCCGCCTGGGGCTCGCCAAAGCCACGCGCAGCATGTTCAATGCCTTCGGCATCAAATGGAAGGATACGAGCGGCACACGCAACGGCCACTTCGCGCCTTTCGCGTGGAAGGGGTAGGAGCACCGGCGGCGCTTGACCGCGGCCTCGAAGCGACCCTGCGCAACGATCGCAGGATCGCGCTCGGCGGCCTCGCCGCCGTCGTCCTGCTCGCGTGGTTCTACCTGTGGCGCAGCGCCGCGGGTATGGACCACGCCTCGATGGCGATGTCCAGCATGCCGCGCGCCGCAGACGCCAGCGCGCCTGCCCTTACGTTCGTCATGTGGACGGTGATGATGGCCGGCATGATGCTGCCGAGCGCAGCGCCGGTCATCCTTCTGTACGGCGCGCTGGTGCGCAAGAACGGCGCGCGCGGCACGGTATTGCCGGGCGTATGGATTTTCGTCGGGGCCTATCTCCTGGTCTGGACCGGTTTCAGCGCGGTGGCCACCCTGCTGCAGACCCTGCTGGGGGCCGCGTCGCTCCTGACGCCGGCGATGGCCGCGGCAAGCGCCGGACTGGGCGCTCTTGCGCTCATCGCCGCGGGCCTGTATCAGCTGACGCCGCTCAAGCAGGCCTGCCTGAACAAGTGCAGAAATCCGCTCGAGTTCTTCGTCACCCGTTGGCGCGGGGGCCGTGTCGGGGCGTTTCGGATGGGGCTCGAGCATGGCACGTACTGCGTCGGCTGCTGCTGGGTACTGATGCTGCTGCTATTCGTGGCCGGCGTCATGAACCTGGCGTGGGTCGCGCTCATCGCGGCCTTCGTCTTTGCCGAGAAATTGCTGCCCGCCGGGCGCCTCGTGTCGCGCTCGGCCGGCGCGGTGCTGATCTTGTCCGGTACCTGGATGCTCGCCGGGTTCTAGAGCACCAACTCCCAGTATTCCCCGGTCAGCCGCTTGCCGAAGCTGCGGTGCGCCTCGCGCCGCACCAGCCGGAACCCCGCCTTCTCGTAAATGCCCCGCGCGGCGGCGAGCTCGCTCTGCGTCCACAGCACCACCTTGCGGTAGCCGGCCGCGCGCGCAAAGCGGATACACGCGGCCACCAGCCGCTTGCCCAAGCCCAGGCCGCGGGCGGCCGGTTCCAGGATGAGCAGCCGCAGTTTCGCGATTTTCTGCGACTGCTTCACGACGAACACGGCCCCCAGGCGCTCTCCCCTTTGTTCCGCGATCCAGCAGCGCTCGCGCCGCGCATCGTAGCGCTCGATGAAACGCGCGACGATGCCCGCCACCAGACCCTCGAAACGCTCGTCGTAACCGAACTCTTTCCAGTAAAGCTCGCCATGGCGCTGCACCACCCATCCCATGTCGCCCGGACGGTGTTTGCGCAACCGGACTTGCGGTAGCATCGCCCGCTTCACCATAGGGGAGAAATTAGCATGGCCATCCAGAGCAAAGTCGCAATCGTCACCGGCGCCTCCGCCGGCATCGGCAAGGCCGCCGGCGTGGCGCTGGTCAGGGCCGGCTGGAAGGTCGCCTTCGCGGCGCGCCGCGCCGACCTGCTGGACAAAGCCGTCGCCGAGTGCGGCGCCGACAAGGCGCTGGGCGTGGTCACCAACGTCGGCAATCCCGAGTCGGTGAAGAATCTGTTCGCGAAGACCAGGGAGAAGTTCGGTCGACTGGACCTGCTGTTCAACAATGCCGGCATGGGCGCACCCGCGGTACCCATGGACGAGCTGCCCTACGAGAAGTGGAAGGAAGTGGTGGAGGTGAACCTGAACGGCATGTTTCTGTGCGTGCAGGAGGCCTTCCGCATGTTCAAGAGCCAGAACCCCCAGGGCGGGCGCATCATCAACAACGGCTCCATCTCGGCGCACGCGCCGCGGCCCTTTTCCGTCGCCTACACCTCGACCAAGCACGCGGTCAGCGGGCTGACCAAGTGCATCGCGCTCGACGGGCGCGCGCACGACATCGCCGGCTGCCAGATCGACATCGGCAACGCGGCCACCGAGATGACCGAGCGCATGACCAAGGGCGTGCCGCAGCCCAACGGCACCTCCATGGTCGAGCCGCGCATGAACGTGCAGCACGTGGCGGACGCCATCGTGCACATGGCGAGCCTGCCGCTCGATTCGAACATCCTCACCTTGACGGTCATGGCGACCAAGATGCCCTTCGTGGGGCGCGGCTAGGGAAACTCCGAACGGGCCCCGGCTGACCGAAGATCAAGAATATCGCGGCGCCGACGGCGAGCGCACTGCCGCAAGGCTCAAACCATGTCGCCACAGGGCGAAGGCACCGATGACGGCAACGGTGGCGATGCTGGCGACCTGCACTACGAGCGTCATCGCCACGGCGCGCTCGGCTTCCACGCCGAACAGCCCGAGAGCGAACACCGCGCCTACGATGAAGCCCCCGGCGACGCGCGCGAAATGTGTCAGGATCACGATGAAACCGAGGAACACGATGAGAAAAAGATAGTCGATGGGACGCAGCAGCACGCCGAACGCGAGGCCGGCCCATAAAAAGTGCGTCGCGGCGATCAACTTGATGACGATGCTGGCGAGCACCACGGCCATCCGGCGCCATGACTCGCTGGGCCATGCAACGCCGTGCGCGAAGGCTTGCAGCGCCGCACGCCCGCGCTCCGCGAAGCGCGCCGGCAGGCGGCGCGCGAGCCGCATGATCCAGCTTCGCTCGTTGGCGACGTCGCGCCGGTATCGGATGAGCAGGACGAGCAGCAGCACGAACGCAGCGAAGCTTGCGGTGCCCGCAATGACAAGGCCGAGGCGGATGTTTCCGTCCGGATCGGGAAAAGCCGCGAAGGCGAGCACCGCCACCACGAACCCGGAGAACACGATTCCGTCGATCAGGCGGTCCACCGCGATGGAGGCGAGCACCGCGCTGAAGCTGAGCGCTTCCAGGCGGGCGATCAGCCACGAGCGCAGGATGGGGCTCACGCCGAGCGGCACCAGCAGGCTGCCGAAGTAGCCGGCCATGACGGCGCCGAAGAGGCGCAGCGTGGCCACCGCGCGCAGCGGATGCAGGATTTGCCGCCATTTCCACGCCCTGACCAGTTGCTCGGCCGCGATGGCGAGCGGGAGCATCGTCAGGAAGACGGCATCGGCGCCGGCCAGCACTTCGAGCAGCCTGGTGTAGTCCAGGCGCCCGAATACCCAGCCCAGCGCGCCGAGGCCAAGCAGCGTGCCGGCAACTGTCCAGAGGCGGCGCCTGCGGCGGCGGCGGACCTCAGCCGTCACTCTGTTCTTCATCGCTATTCACTTTCTTGCTAGTTCGGCGCCGAGGCACATCACATCAGGCATGCGAACAGGGAAATAATTCAGGGATTCCCTAGGCCAGCAGCTTCGGCAGCACCTGGCTGATCGAGTCGTTGAACACCGCGTCGGCCAATTCGTCGAAGGGCGTAGGTTCGGCGTTGACGATCACCACGCGCGCGCCCGCGTTCTTGGCCAGCGGCACCGCGCCGGCAATCGGGTAGACCTGCAGGCTGGTCCCTACCGACAGGAACAGGTCGGCTTCCGCCGCCGCTTGCATCGCGCGATCGATGACTTCCGGCACCAGCTGCTGGCCGAAGGAGATGGTGGCGCTCTTGAGGATCCCGCCGCAGCTCCGGCACGGCGGATCCGCCTCCCCCGCGCGCACGCGCGCCAGCGCCTTCTCCATGGGCGCGCGCTCGCCGCAACTCATGCACACCACCTTGCGCATGGTGCCGTGCACCTCGATGACCTTCTGCGGGGTATTGCCCGCCACCTGGTGCAGCTCATCGATGTTCTGCGTGATGAGTGCATGCAGCTGGCCGCGCTTCTCCAGCTCGACCAGTGCCTTGTGGCCCGAATTGGGCTGCGCTTTCCATGCGCTGTGCTCGAGCCGGCTCTGCCAGGACAGGCGCCGCACTTCCGGATCGGACATGTAGTAGCGGATGTCGGAGAGCTTTTCCGCCTTGGGGTTCGTCGTCCACACGCCCTGAGGGCCGCGGAAATCGGGAATCCCGGAATCGGTGGAGATGCCGGCGCCGGTGAGGACCACGACGCGCCTCGCCTCGCCAACCCAGCCGCGCACCGACTCATGCGTGGTCTTCATAGAGGGCGAATGATAGCCTCCCACAGGTGACCGACATCGTTCAACGGCCCGCGCGCATTCTTCCGGTCATCGTCGCAGCGCAGTTCGCTGGCGTGGCGATCTGGTTCGCGGGCAACGCCGTGCTCGGCGACCTGCAGCGGCAGTGGGGTCTTGCGGAGTCGGCACTCGGCTACGTCACCTCGGCGGTGCAGCTCGGATTCATCGCCGGCACGCTGGCGTTCGCGATCCTCTCCATCGCCGACCGCTATTCCCCGCGCCTCGTTTACCTCATCTGTTCGCTGCTGGGCGCGCTCGCCAATCTTTGCGCCTACGCCGCCGACGGCAGTCTGGCTGCGCTGCTGGCGACCCGGTTCGCCACGGGATTCTTTCTCGCCGGCATCTACCCGGTGGGAATGAAAATCGCTTCGGGCTGGTACCGGAAGGATCTCGGCAACGCGCTCGGTCTGCTGGTGGGCGCGCTGGTCCTCGGGACGGCGTTTCCGCACCTGCTCAAGGGCCTTGGCCAGTCCTGGCAATGGGAGGCGGTGCTGGCAGGCGTCTCCGGGCTGGCCGCGCTGGGCGGCGTGCTGATGTTCTTTCTGGTTCCGGATGGTCCGTTTCTGGGCAAGGGCGCGAAGTTCGATCCCGCCGCCCTCGCGGCGATTTTCCGCTCGCGCGGCTTTCGCGCATCCGCCTTCGGCTATTTCGGGCACATGTGGGAACTGTATGCATTCTGGGCCTTCGTGCCGCTGCTGCTCGCATCGCGGCCGGACGCGGGCAACGTTTCCCTGTGGGCATTCGCGGTGATCGCGGCGGGCGCCGCCGGATGCGCTGGCGGCGGCCTGGTCTCGCTGCGCGCGGGCAGCGCGCGCGTCGCCTTCGTGCAACTGGCCGTCTCCGGCGCCTGCTGCCTGCTGTCGCCGCTGCTGTTTGCCGCGCCCGCGCCGGTGTTCCTCGCCTTCCTGCTGCTCTGGGGCGTGGCGGTGGTCGGCGATTCGCCCCAGTTCTCGGCGCTCAATGCCGCCAATGCGCCGCGCGAGCTCGTCGGCTCGGCGCTCACCATCGCCAATTGCATCGGATTTACCATCACCATCTTCAGCATCCAGCTGCTGAACTCCGCGGCGGCGTGGCTCCCGGTGCAGTATCTTTTCCTCCTGCTGGCGCCGGGACCGATATTCGGGCTCCTCGCCATGCGCCCACTGATGAGGCAAGCATGAATACCGCACTGATCGGAGACCTCAGCGTAAACCGCCTCGGATTCGGCGCCATGCGCCTGTGCGGGCCGCAGATCTGGGGTCCGCCGCAGGACCGCGCGAATGCGCTCCAGGTCCTGCGGCGCGCCTACGAGCTGGGGCACAATTTCTTCGACACCGCCGACAGCTACGGGCCGGAGGTGGACGAGATCCTCATCGCCGAGGCGCTGCACCCTTACCCCAGGGACCTCGTCATCGGCACCAAGGGCGGCCTCGTGCGCCCCAGCGCCCCGCGCTGGGATCCGGATGGCCGTCCCGAGCACCTGCGGCGCGCGCTCGAAGGCAGCCTGAAGCGCCTCAGGCTGGAGCGCATCGACCTGTATCAATGGCATGCACCGGACCCCAAGGTGCCTTTCGGCGAATCCTTCGGTGCGCTGGCGGCGCTGCAAAAGGCCGGCAAGATCCGCCACCTCGGCCTGTCGAACGTGAGTGTCGCGCAACTGAACGAGGCGCGGCGCATCGCGCCCGTGGTTTCGGTGCAGAATAGCTACAGCATCGACAACCGGGCGTCGGAGGCGGTCCTGCAGGCCTGCGAGAAGCTCGGCATCGTCTTCCTGCCCTGGTACCCGCTCGGCGCCGGCTCGGCGCTGAAATCCTCAACTGTGAAGCAGGTGGCGGCCAGGCGCAATGTAAGCCCGGCGCAGGTGGCGATCGCCTGGCTGCTGGCAAAATCGCCAGTCATGCTGCCGATTCCGGGTACCGGCAACCTGCAACATCTGGAGGAGAACGCGGGCGCCACGAAGCTCGGGCTCTCCGCCGCGGACCTCGCCGCGCTGGACTAGCCGCTACTTCTTGAAGACGTCGATCACCAGCTGGTCGGGCAGCCAGGTGGCGAGCGCCGGGAAGAAGATCACCAGCAGCAGCACGGCCAGGTCGCCGAGGAAGAACGGAATGGTGCCCTTGAGAACCTGCGGCAGCGGGATCTTCGAGGTGCCGCTCACCGCGAAGAGATTCAGGCCCACCGGCGGCGTCACCACGCCCATCTCGACGTTGAGCGTGACCATGATGGCGAGGTGTACCGGGTCGATCTTGAGCGCCATGGCGATCGGGAACACGACCGGCACCGTCAGGATCACCATCGCGATGCCGTCGACGAACATGCCGAGCAGGATCAGCACGAACATGTAGGCGAAAATGAAGCCGAGCGGCGTCAGGCCCCAGCTGGTCACCGTCTGCGCGATCTTCTGCGGCCAGTACATGTTGGCCGCGAGGAACTGGAACACGCCCACGCTGCCGATCAGGAACAGAACCACCGCAGTCAGGTTCAGCGCGCGCTGCGCGGTGGGCAGGATCTGGCGCACGAACTGCGTGCGCCCGCTGAGCACGCCGTAGAGCAGCGCGTAGCCGCAGGCGGCCGCCGCCGCCTCGGTCGGCGTGAACAGCCCGCCGTACAGGCCGCCGAGGATCACGATCGGCATGCCGAGCGCGGGCGCCGCGCCCTTGAACTCCTCCCAGACGCGCCGCCCCTCGAACTTGCCGCGCGGCAGCTTCAGGTACCAGCCGATCGCCATGACGCTCAATGCATTGCCCAATGCGAGCAGCAGGCCGGGAATCACGCCGGCGAAAAACAGCCGCACGATCGAGGTCTCGGTGACGATGCCGTACACCAGCAGGATGATGCTGGGCGGGATCAGCATGGCGATGCCGCCCGCGGTCGCGACCAGTCCGCCCGAGAGCCAGTCCGGGTAGCCTCGTTTTCTCATCTCGGGAATGGCGATCACGGCCATCGCCGCCGCCATCGCCACGCTGGAGCCCGACATCGCCCCGAACAGCACGCAGGCCAGAACCGTGGCGACGCCGAAGCCGCCGGGCATCCAGCCCACCAGCGAGTCGGCGAAACGAAACAGCTGCCCCACCAGGCCGGTCTTCTCCATGAGGAAACCCGCGAATATGAACAGCGGGATCGCCATCAGCGAATACCTGCCGATGAAGTTGAAGAACGCGCGGAAGATCACCTCGGGGCCGAGCAGCGGATCGACCATGATGTAGGCCGCCGCCGCCGCGCTCAGCGCGATGCCGATCGGCACCGCGAGCACGAGCAGCACGAGCACGACCGTTCCAACGATGTGCACTAATTTCCCCCTTGATTCAGCGGGTCAGTGCCCGCCGTCTTCGTCGTCCGGCTCCCCGGGAACGGTGCGGCCGCGCAGCTTCTGGATCCCGAAATAGAACTGGAACACCATGGTGATCGCCATGAAAGCAAATCCCATCAGCAACGCCAGGAGGAAAGGCCACATCGGGAACCCGAGGCTCTCCGTGCGGCTTTCGTACTTGACGGCGTCTTCCACCTCCGGGAACCCCCAGACCACCACGGCGGCGAGGAACAGCAGGGAGAATCCCAACGCGAAGAGCTTGACCAGCTCGCCCGCGAGCTTCGCGCGCGGCCCCGCCACTGCCAGCAGTTCGGGCAGCACCGTGACGCTGAGGTGCGAGCCCTTCCTCTGCGCCACGCTGAAGTACAGGTACACGCCGCTCAGCACGAAGAAGGTGACCGCATCCTGCTGCCACTCGAAGGAGTAGCCGAAGGCATAGCGCCGCCCGACCTCGAGCAGCGCGAGCAGCGTGCAACCGACGAGCAGCAGCGCGGCGGCGCGCGCCAGAATCTGGTCCTGGAACGCGCGCCAGACCGCGTAGGCCTTTTCCACGCGCCGCTGCCCCGGCGACCTACTTGACGATGATGCTGGAGGCGTGCTTCGAGCAGTCCACCTTCTCGATCCACGACGAGCCGCTCGGGTGCTTCTTCGACAGCTCGCGGCCCTCCTGCACGAACCGGTCGACCCACTGGGCCGCCTCCGGCGGCGTCTGGCTCTTCACGTAGCGCACCGCGGCGTCGCCCATGGCGTTCACCATCGCGGACACCTCTGCCGGCGTCATCCAGTACACGCCCGGCTTGGACGGGTCCTTGGTACCGTACTTGTCGTACGCTATCTTGTCGAAGCACCAGTTGTATTCCTTCTGCACCTGGATGGTCTCGGCGATCA
>CAZOSA010000011.1:0-23513 GCA_964582155.1 uncultured Enterobacteriaceae bacterium
ACGTGTCGGCGCCGGGGTGGAGCCCGCCGGGGGTCGAGCGGCGCGGCGGGCCGGCGGCGCTGCTTACGGGGAAGGCGCTGTTCCGGTGGCAGTCGGGAAAGCGCAAGTTCCTGCTCGAAAGCGTGCATTCGGGCGGGAGCGCCGACGACGTGCGCGCAAATACGGGATTCGATTACGACGTGCCGGCGCAGGTGCCGGCGACTGCGGGGCCGACGCCGGCCGAGCTGGACCTGCTGCGCGGACCGGTGGCGAAAGTGATCGCGGAAAATTATCCGGAGTTTGCGCGACGGGTATGGGGTGGTGAGCGGGGCCCGAAAGTTCAGGTCAAGTCAGGCATCAGCCAATAAGTTGGGGTTCGCGATGGGCCGGGCCGGCTGAACAGTTGGCGGGGTCGTCAGTGGCCGCTGTCGACCCAAACCGGACAGACTAGTCCCTCAACCGATATACGAGTAGTCTTTGAATGCTGGCCACGCTCAGGTCGGAAGTCCGTTACTTTTAGCTCTACTCAAAAAGGGGGAAGTCGATGAAAACAGTTGATCGAAGGTCAGTGTTGATGTTCGGGCTGGCAGCCGCTTCGGCGGCCATAATGAAGCCCGCCGCTTCGCAAACCAAGGGCTACAAGGATACGACGCCGTTTCCAGGTGTCGTGGTGCGTGTCTATGGCGAAAGTCCCGCAATGATCCCCGGGTACAAGACCGTCTCGCTGCGCGATGTCATCGTTCAACCGGGCGCGAAGACTAAAGAGAATAACGTGATGTCGAACGCCATGGTCTGCCATATCACCGAAGGTGAGCTTCAGGTGGTGCAGGACGGCAAGACTATTACGGCCAAAAAGAATTACGTCTGGACCTGCGACAAGGGCACGAAAGAACATGTGGTCAATAATGGTAAGGTGGTCGGGATCATGCGCATCACCGACCTGAAGGCTTGAGGTTCGTTATGAGGCCGCCTCAGTTGGCGGCTTCCCATCCCGTTATTGAAAGAGCTGAAAAAATGATGTAGGCACGGTTGGAGGAGGAACCGGAAACTCGACATTCCTCCGGATCCGCTTTCGGCAATGCACTCAAACCCCTCTCCGGAGGGGTTTTCTTTTTCAAGCGAGCGAAGCCTGTTCAACCCAATGCCCAGATTTGCCCGCGTCAGGGAGCCAAGCAGGGTTCGAACCTCTCACAGACTACCCAATTGATATGAACTCTCGCCAGTGTCCGCTTCTGGCCTATTCCGTTGAAAAACTCCTCCGCACGACTTTCTGAATGAATTCTGGGGGTCGTCAAACCCTTACCCGGTTCGCTAGCGTCGCTTGTAGCGCATTCTGAGCAGTCGACTTTTCGATGAGGTGTTCGACCGGGGAAGGCAAACGAGTTTTTCAACAGAATAGGCCGAAAGCGGTCCTTCAGATTCGACCTCTCATGTGCGACGCTCTAGGTCCCCGGCGACCACTTGAGCGACCGCCCCACCGCCTCCCGCCACCTCGCCATCAACTCCGCGCGTCTTCCCGCCTCCATCCGCGGCTCGAACCGCTTCTCCACCTGCCACTGCGCCGCGATCTCGTCGCGCGACTTCCACAGATTCACAGTCAAACCAGCTAAGTAAGCCGCCCCCAGAGCCGTCGTCTCCAGCACCTTCGGCCGCACCACCGGCACTCCCAGCAAATCCGCCTGGAACTGCATCAACAGATCATTCGCAGTGGCCCCTCCGTCCACGCGCAATTCCTTCAAAGTCTTCCCCGAATCCTTCTGCATCGCCTCCAAAACATCCGCACTCTGGAAAGCAATCGACTCCAGAGCCGCGCGCGCGATGTGCGCCCTAGTCGTCCCGCGCGTCAAGCCAAAAATCGACCCCCGCGCCTCGGCATCCCAGTGCGGCGCCCCTAATCCGGTAAACGCCGGCACGATGTACACGCCGCCCGAATCCAAAACACTGTTCGCCAGCGCCTCGACCTCAGAAGACGAACTAAAGAACCCCAGCCCGTCGCGCAGCCACTGCACCACCGCTCCCCCGACAAACACGCTCCCTTCCAAAGCAAATTCCTTCTCCTTCCAATGCGCGCAAGGCGTGGACACCAACCCGTGCGCCGACTGCACCATGTTCCCACCGGTGTGCAGCAGCATGAAGCAGCCGGTGCCGTAGGTGTTCTTCGCCATGCCCGGCGAGTGGCAGGCCTGCCCGAACATCGCCGCCTGCTGGTCGCCGGCCACGCCGCCGATGATGAGCGGCTCGCCAAACTCGGCCTTCGGCACGATGCCGAAAGCGTGCGCCGAAGGATGCACATCGGGCAATATCGCCCGCGGCACGCGCAACAAACGCATCAGCTCCTCGTCCCAGTCCTGCGTGTGCACGTTGAAGAGCATGGTGCGCGAGGCGTTCGTCACGTCGGTGACGTGCGTGCGGTTGCCCGTGAGCTGCCAAACGAGCCAGGTGTCTATGGTGCCGAAGGCGAGCTCGCCGCGCTCGGCGCGCCCGCGCGCCCCGGGAATGTTGTCGAGCAGCCAGCCGATCTTGGTGGCGCTGAAGTAGGGATCGATCACCAGGCCCGTGCGCTCGCGCACCAGGCTCTCGGCGCCCGCTTCCTTCAGCTCCCGGCAGGCCGCCGCGGTGCGCCGATCCTGCCAGACGATGGCGTTGGCGATCGGCTCGCCGCTCTGCCGGTCCCACAACAGCGTGGTCTCGCGCTGGTTGGTGATGCCGATCGCCATCACTTCCTTCACCGGCACCCCGGCGCGGGCCAGCGCGTCGCGCGCCACGGCGCGCTGGGTGGCGAGGATTTCCCCCGCGTCGTGCTCGACCCAGCCGGGCTGCGGGAAGACCTGCGCGAACTCCTGCTGCGCGATGCTCACCGGCATCCCCAGCTCGTCGAAGACGATGGCGCGCGAGCTGGTGGTGCCCTGGTCGAGCGCGAGGATGGTGCGCATGCAGCTATTCTACGGAGGCGTAGCGCGCGGCGAGCTGCGTGAATTCGCGCAGCGAGCGGCCGGCGTCGAAACCATCTCCCAGCTCCTCCGCGAGCACGACGGCGACGCGAGGCGCAACCTCCGCCGCGAGGCGCGCGTCGAGAAACAAGAGGCGCGAGCGGCGTGCGAGCACGTCCTCGACGCTGCGCGCGTATTCGTTGCGCGCCGCGAAGCGCACCATCGCTTCGGAGAATCCCGGCGCCAACTCGCGCTCCGCGCCGGGCAGCGCCTGCACGACGCCCGCCTCCGTGCCGTAGAGGTGCAGTCCGGGCGCCTCGCTCAGCGCATGCGTGCTCGCCTGCGGCGCGCCCACGAGCGCCAGCGCCACCGTGGCGCCGGCCGGGCGCGAGGGCAGGAGCCCGCCCGCCATGCAGTGCGCGAGCACGTCCTCGGCCATGGCGCGGTAGGTGGTCCACTTGCCGCCGGTGACCGTGACCAGACCGGAGCGCTCTACCAGCACGGCGTGCTCGCGCGACAGCGCCTTGGTATCGCCGGGATCCTCGTTGGGCGGCTTGACCAGCGGCCGCAGCCCGACCCATACCGAGCGGATGTCCGCGCGCGCAGGTGCTTTCGCCAGGTAGCGCGCGGCCTCGCCCAGGATGAAGTCGATCTCCTCGCGAAATGGCTCGGGCTCGATCGCCAGGTCGTGGCGCGGAGTATCGGTGGTGCCGAGGAGAGTCTTGCCGAGCCAGGGCACGGCGAACAGCACGCGGCCATCCCCGGTTTTCGGCACCAGGATCGCGTGGTCGCCTGGCAGGAAGACGCGGTCCACGACCACGTGCACGCCCTGGCTTGGCGCCACCAGGTCGCCGCGCGGCACGCGGTCCATGCGCCTGACGGCGTCCACCCAGACGCCGGTGGCGTTGATCACGCAACGCGAGCGCAGGTCGAGGCGCTGTCCGCTTTCGCGGTCCTCGGCGACCACGCCGGCGATGCGGCCTGCCTCGTGCATCAGGTCCACCGCGGCGCAGTGATTGAGCACCGCCGCCCCGCGCGCGATCGCGGTGCGCGCCAGCGCAAGCGCCAGGCGTGCGTCGTCGAATTGACCGTCCCAGTAGCGCAGCGCGCCCGCCAGGCCGCGCGACTGCAAACCCGGAGCCCGCTGCACCGCCGCGGTGGCGTCGAGAAACTCGGTCCGCCCCTGGCGCTGCCGGCCGGCAAGCAGGTCATACGCCATCAGTCCGCTGCCGTAGAACCACCGGTCGAACCAGCGGCCCCGGGCGCCGTAGACGGGAAGCAGAAAGGGCAGCGGCTGCGCAAGATGCGGCGCGTTGCGCAGGAGGAAGGCGCGCTCGCGCAGCGCCTCGCGCACCAGCGCGAGGTTGCCTTGCGCCAGATAGCGCACGCCGCCGTGCACCAGCTTGGTGGCGCGCGACGAGGTGCCCTTGGCGAAGTCTTCGGCCTCGACCAGCGCGACCGACAGGCCGCGCGCGGCCGCGTCCAGGGCCACGCCGAGCCCCGTGGCACCGCCGCCGATCACAATCAAGTCGCGCTCGGGTCGCCGGGCGAGCGCTTGCAGGAGGTCGCGGCGCGCCGGCTGCTGCGTTGCGCTCGTCACCCTGCAACTCTACTGCATCCCGCGCGCGGGGCTGGGGATGGATCTGGCGCAACTCCTCTACCGCCCGTCCGGCGGCCCGGCGGCGAGAGCGAAGCGCACCAGCTCGGCAATGTTGCGCGCGCCGAGCTTGGCCATGATGCGCGTCTTGTGCACCTCCACCGTGCGCGCGCTGATGCCGAGCTCGCGGCCGATCTCCTTCGCGTGCAGCCCGCGCGCCGTGGCGGCGAGCACTTCGCGCTCGCGCGCTGTGAGGTGCGCGAGCCGCGCGGCATCGGCGGCGCGGCGCAGCCGCAGGCTTTCCCGGGAGAACGCATGGCGGATGGCCGCCTGCAGCTGCTCGTGCTCGAACGGCTTCTCAAGGAAGTCCACGGCCTCGGCGTGGAAGGCGGCGCGCGCGGCGGGCACGTCGCCGTGCGCGGTGATGATGATGAAGGGCAGGCGGCTGCCGCGGCGGCGCATCTCCGTCTGCAGCGCGAGTCCGCTCGCGCCCGGGAGCTTCAGGTCCGCGACCACGCAGCCCGACCAGTCCTCGCGCCACGCCGCGAGGAACGCCTCGGCGTCGGCGAAGAACGCGGTGCGCTGGCCGGCGAGACCCAGCATCAGCGCGAGCGAATCGCGCACCGCGGCATCGTCCTCGACGATGTGGACCGTCAGCTGTTCTGGCTGCATGGCAGCACGAGGTGAAATTCGCCGTGCGGCGCGGCGCGCGCCCGCAAGGAGCCGCCGTGCGCCTCGGCGATGGCGCGGCTGATCGCCAGGCCGAGTCCCATGCCCTTCGCCTTGCCGGAGACGAAAGGCTCGAACACGCGCTCGCGCATCTCGACCGACAGCCCCGGGCCGCGGTCCGCGACCACGAGGCACAGGTGCTCGTCGCCGTGCTGGCGCAGTCGCACGTCTATCGCCCCGGGCTCCCGGGCGCCGCGCACCGCGTCCCACGCGTTGGCGAGGAGATTGCGGATCACGATCTCGATCTGCATGCGGTCGACGTACAGCGGCGGCAGCCCGGCCGCCTCGCTCACGCGCAGCACGCCACAGTCCGCGCCGAGCACCTGCTGGCCGATGCGGCGCACCGTGGCGAGGACCTCCTCGGCCGGCATCGGCTCCAGGTGCGTGGTGCCGCTGCGGAAGAAGTCGCGCAGCCGGCGCACCACTTCGGCCGCGCGCCGCGATTCCTGCAGCATCTTGCCGACAATCTCCGCCAGTTGGGCGTCGCGCCCGCCGGCGCGCTCGATGAGCATGAGCGCCGACCGGCCGTAGTTGGAAAGCGCGGTGAGCGGCTGGCCCACCTCGTGGGCGATGGCGGCCGCCGTCTCGCCGGCCGCGGCAAAGCGCAGGGTCTGGCGCAGGCTCGCGGCGGCGCGCTCGCGCTCGTCCACCATCATGCCGAGGTACAGGCCGGTGAGGGTGAGCGCCGCCACCAGCGCTTGCAGCTCGAGCACCGGCAGCTCGGTGCCCGCCTCGCCGCGGATACCGATCACCACGCCGATCTGCACGATCGCGGTGGCGACCACCGCGCCGTTCATGCCGCCGCGCGCCGCGATCCAGATGAGCGGCACGAACAGCAGATAGAACAGCCGGGCCGGGTCGCCGCCCAGGCCGTGGAAGACGAACCACACCGTGGCGACGAGGACTGCGGCCTGCAGCAGCGACTCCGGCCGGCGCGCCAGCGCGAGCAGGCCGGCGCGGCGGTCGGAGTCCGCGACGGCGAGCAGCAGCGGCGCGGTGATCAGGATGCCGACCGCGTCGCCGACCCAGAAGCGCAGCAGCGCCTCCGGGACCGGCGTCGCCCCGAGCAGGCCCGCGCCGCGCAGCAGGCCGACGAAAGCCGTGCCGACGATCGCCGTGCCGGCGACCACGACCACGGTCAGCAACGTGAGGTGGCGCGTGGAGCGCAGGCCAGGGTCGGTCAGCAGTTCGCGCAGGATCAAGGCCATCGCGGCGAAGCCGCCGGTGATCGTCAGCGAGGTGAGCGCCGCGATGAAATAGCCGCCGGGCAGGCCGCGCACCGCCGCCTCCGCGAGGACGGCCGTGACCAGCACCGCGGGCGCGTAGTGCAGGCCGCCGAGCAACAACCATACGATGGCCAGCCCGTGCTGCGGGTTCCACGGCGTGATGTTGAACGGCCCGACCGGATCGATGTAGCTCGCCCAGTCGAGCGCGATGTAGCACGGCGCGAAAACCGCGGTGTCGCGCAAGTATCTGAGCGGGGACATAAGTAAAAGCCCTTACGCGCTAATGCGTCTGTGCGCCTGCCGGTGCGCCGAATATTGTGCCCCACTATGCTCCCTCAAGCCACCAGCCGCATGGCCGAGTTGTTCGATCTCGGCCTCTGGTCGGAGTGGTTCGCCGGCCTCGACCGGGGATTCATCTTTCTCCTCCTGCTGCCTTTCGTGGTCGCGGTGATCGGGCTGTGGGCCTCGACCCTGGACAAGGACGAGGACCAGGAATAGCGATGCGCATCGCGGCACTCGTCGTCACGCTGTTCGCCTTCTGGCTGCTGCTGTCGGGCATCTATACGCCGTTTCTGGTGCTCGCCGGGCTGGGCGCATCGATCGCGGTCGCTGCGCTCGCCTGGCGCATGGACGTCGCCGACCGCGAAGGCTACCCGATCCACCTGGCGCTCGGCGCGGCTGTGTACTGGCCGTGGCTCATCAAGGAGATCGTCAGATGCGGATGGCAGGTGGCGCGCATCATCCTCGATCCGCGCCTCCCGGTCAGCCCGGCGCTGGTGCGATTCAGGCCGTCCCAGAAAAGCACCGTCGGACTGGTGACTCACGCGAACTCGATCACGCTGACTCCGGGCACGATCACCGTCGAGGCGGATCACGAGAGCTTTCTCGTGCACGCGCTGACGCGCGCCGGCGCCGCCGGCCTGGCGCACAGCGAGATGGACCGGCGGGTGAGCCGTCTCGAGGGAACCGGCTAGTGTTCTCCGCCGCCGCCATCGCTTTGCTCGTCACGGTGGGGCTCGCGCTCGCGCGCGCGGTCCGCGGGCCGACGGTGTTCGACCGGCTTCTGGCGACCAATACAGTCGGCACCGTCGCGGTGCTGCTGCTCTCGACCATCGGCTTCCTCACCGGGCGGCCCGACTTTCTCGATCTGGCGATTGTCTACGGCCTGCTCAACGTCGTGGGAACGATCGCGGTGCTCAAGTTTTTCCGCTACGGGAGCCTCGGCGAGTGAGCACCGCGCTCGATACCGCGAGCTGGATCCTGCTCGTGGCCGGCGGCCTGTTCTGCATCGTCGGCGGCATCGGCCTGCTGCGCATGCCGGATTTCTACACGCGCGTGCACGCGGCGGGCGTGACCGACACCCTCGGCGCGGGCCTCATTCTGGCCGGGCTTGTCCTGCAGGCCGGGTGGACGCTGGTCGCGGTCAAGCTTGCCGTCATCGGCCTGCTCATCTTCTTCACCAGCCCGGCGGCGACGCACGCGCTCGCCAAGGCGGCGCTCGGCCGCGGCCTCGAGCCGCTGCTCGACAAGGAGGATGAGCCATCGAAGCGCTGATCATCAATGTGCTGCTCACCGCCATGGGAGTGACGGTGGTGGCCATGGCATTGCAGCGCAACCTCTTCGGCGTCGTGGTGCTGTTCGGCATCTACAGTTTTCTCATGGCGACGGTGCTGGTCGCGCTCGATGCCGTGGACGTCGCCATGACCGAGGCCGCAGTGGGCGCCGGGGTCTCGACGGTGCTGCTCCTGAGCGCGCTCTTTCTCACCGGCGGCACCGAAGCCAAGCCGCTGCACCGGCCGCTTCTGCCTCTCGCGCTGTCGATCGCGGTCGGCGCCGTGCTCGCCTTCGGCATGCAGGGCCTTCCCGCCTTCTCCGACCCGCGGGCCCCGATCCACACGCACGTCGCACCGCGCTACCTCAAGGAAGGCCCGCGGGAAACCGGCGTGCCGAACGTGGTGACCGCCGTGCTCGCGAGCTATCGCGGCTATGACACTCTGGGAGAGACGGTGGTCGTCTTCACTGCCGGGGCAGGGGTGATCGCGCTGCTTCGGCGCCGTAGAAGGACGAGCAAATGAAGAACGACATCATCCTGCGCGTCATCGCGAAGCTGCTGATGCCGTTCATGCTGCTGTTCGCGCTCTATGTGCAATTCCACGGCGACTTCGGTCCCGGCGGCGGCTTCCAGGCCGGCGTGATCGCGGCCGCCGCGATCGTCTTCTACGCCATCATCTTCGGGCTGCCCGCCGGGCAGAGGCTCGTGCCCGACTGGGTGGTGGAGAAGATGCTGGCGGCGGGCGTGCTGCTGTACGCCGGGGTCGGGCTCGCCGGCATCGCCTTGGGCGGCAATTATCTGGACTACTTCGTGCTCGACGCCGATCCCGTGCACGGCCAGCAGCGCGGCATCTTCTGGGTCGAGGCCGGCGTGGGCCTCACGGTGGCCGGCGTGATGCTGAAGCTCTTCTACATGTTCGCCGGACGTGGCCGGGGCAAGGAGGACGTGTGAGCGCGATCGCAGGTCACTTCAGCTACTGGGTCACCATTTTCCTGATGGTGGCGGGGCTGTACATCCTCATCGCCCGCAGCAACCTGCTGAAGAAGCTGATCGGCCTCGCCATCCTGCAGACCTCGGTCTACCTGCTGTACATCGCGCCCGGCAAGCTGATCGGCGGCACGGCGCCGATCGTCGCGCAGGGATTCGACCGGTACTCCAATCCGCTGCCGCAGGTGCTGATCCTCACGGCGATCGTGGTCGGCGTCGCGACGCTCGCGCTCGGCCTGGCGCTGGTGGTGCGGATCAAGGAAGCCTACGGCACGATCGAGGAGGACGAGATTCTCGAGCAGGACCGCGCCGATGACGCGGCGCTCTGATGCCCGAGCACCTGCCCGCGCTGCAGGTCGTGCTGCCGCTGCTCGCTGCGCCGCTCATCGTGCTCGCGCGCAGCCCCCGCTTCGCCTGGCTGGCGACCACCGCGGTGAGCTATGCCTGCCTCGCGATCGCCGTGGCGCTCGCCTCGCGCGTCGCGGCGAGCGGCGCGATCTCCTATGCCATCGGCAGCTGGCCGCCGCCCTGGGGCATCGAATACCGCGTCGATGCGCTGAGCGGCTTCGTCCTGGTCCTGGTGTCGCTCACCGCCTCGTTCGTCGCGCCCTATGCGCAGCGCAGCATCGCCGCCGAAGTGGCGCCGGACCGCCAGTACCTGATGTACGCGATGTACTGCCTGTGCCTCGCGGGGCTGCTCGGCATCACCATCACCGGCGACGCCTTCAACCTGTTCGTGTTCCTCGAGATCTCGTCGCTCTCGACCTACGTGTTGATCGCGCTCGGCTCGCGGCGCAAGGCGCTCGTCGCCGCGTACCAATACATGCTGATGGGGACCGTCGGGGCCACTTTCTACGTCATCGGGGTGGGGCTGCTGTATCTCATGACCGGCACGCTCAACCTGCTGGACATGGCGGCGCGGCTGCAGAGCGTGCAGGACACGCGCCCGGTGCTTGCCGCGCTTGCCTTCATCACCGTCGGCGTCGGCCTCAAGCTCGCGCTGTTCCCCCTGCACCAGTGGCTGCCGAATGCCTACGCCTGCGCCCCGTCGATGGCGACGGCATTCATCGCCGCCACGGCCACCAAGGTCTCGGTCTACGTGCTGCTGCGCTTCTACTTCACGGTGTTCGACCCGGCGGCGCTGTTCGAGCGGCTGCCGACGCGCGAGGCGTTCATCGCGCTCTCGGTGGCGGCGATGGTCACGGCGTCGCTGGTCGCGGTGTTCGAGCGCGACGTGAAGCGCCTGTTCGCTTACTCGAGCGTGGCGCAGATCGGTTACATCACCCTCGGTATCGGCATTGACAACCAGGCCAGCCTGACCGGGTCGATCGTGCACCTGCTGAACCACGGCATTACCAAGGGCGCGATCTTCATGCTGCTGGGCGGCGTCGCGCTGCGCAGCGCCTCCGTGTCGATGACCGTGGCGAGCCTGGCAGGGCTGGGCAGGCGCATGCCGCTCACCGCCTTCGGCCTGGTGATCGCGGGCCTGAGCCTCATCGGCATCCCGGGAACGGCGGGATTCATCACCAAGTGGTACCTCATGGTCGGCGCCATCGAGAGCGGGCTCTGGTGGCTGGTCGCCGTGATCCTGGCGAGCTCGCTGATCGCGGCGGTCTACGTCTGGCGGGTGGTCGAAGCCGCCTACCTGCGCCCGGCGCACGCCGGCGCGCCGGGCGCGGGAGAGGCGCCCATGGGCATGCTCGCGGCAGGACTGGCCATGGCCGGCCTGTGCGTCTACTTCGGCTTCGAGACCTCGTTCAGCGTCGGCGGCGCGCGCGAGGCGGCCGGTTTCCTGCTGCGGGGGGTGCGATGACGCACGCTGCGGCGCTGGCGCTTTGCCTCGCGCTTGCGCCGGCCGGCGCCGCCCTCGTCGTCGTCTGCCGTCGCTGGCCGAACGTGCGCGAAGCCGTGTCGCTCGCCACCGCGGCGGCGCTCTTCATCGCCGTCCTGTCGCTGACGGGGGCGGTGATAGACGGCGAGCGCCCGGCGCTCGTGCTGGGCGAGATCATGCCCGGGCTGGCGATCAAGCTGGAACTGGAGCCGCTCGGCCTGCTGTTCGCGCTCATCGCCTCGGGGCTGTGGTTCGTGAGCGGCGTTTACTGCATCGGCTACATGCGCGGCAATGACGAGCCGCACCAGACGCGCTTCTACGCCTGCTTCGCTCTCGCCATCGGCGCCGCAATCGGCGTCGCGCTGGCCGGCAATCTCCTCACCCTCTACCTCTTCTACGAGGCGCTGACGTTCATCACCTATCCGCTGGTCGCGCACCATGGCGACGAGCAGGCGCGGCGCGGCGCCCGCACCTATCTCGCGCTGCTGCTGCTCTCCTCGATGCTCCTCCTGCTGCCGGCGATGGTGATCACATGGTGGCTCGGCGGCACGCTCGACTTCACGCCCGGCGGTATCCTGGCGGGCAAGGTCTCGGGCGGCGCGGCGTCCGGGCTGCTGGCCCTCTACGCCTTCGGCATCGGCAAGGCGGCGCTGATGCCGATCCACCGCTGGCTGCCGGCGGCGATGGTGGCGCCGACCCCGGTGTCGGCGCTGCTGCACGCGGTCGCCGTGGTGAAGGCCGGCGTGTTCTCGATCGTCAAGGTGGTGGTGTACGTGTTCGGGCTCGATTTCGGCGCCGCCGCTTTCGCCTGGCTGCCCTGGGTGGCGGGCTTCACCATCATCGCCGCTTCGCTCGTCGCGCTGCGCGCCGACAATCTCAAGCGGCGCCTTGCCTATTCGACCGTGAGCCAGCTGTCGTACGTGGTGCTCGCCGCCGCCATCCTGACGCCGCTCTCGCTGGTGGGCGCGGTGCTGCACATCGCGGCGCACGCGTTCGGCAAGATCACGCTGTTCTTCGCCGCGGGAGCGGTATACACCGCGTCCCACAAGACCGAGGTGAGCCAGCTCGATGGCATCGGCAGGCGCATGCCCTGGACCTTCGCCGCCTTCGGCATCGGCGCGGTGTCGATGATCGGGCTGCCGCCCGCGGCAGGCTTCGTCAGCAAATGGTTCATGGTCTCGGGCGCGCTGCAGTCGGGGCAATGGCTCGCGCTCGCGGTGATCGTCGCCAGCACGCTGCTGAACGCGGGTTACTTCCTGCCGATCGTCTACCGGGCATTTTTCGTGGAAGGAAAGAAGGGGGACCCCGATCACGGGGAAGCACCGTGGACCATGGTCGCGGCGCTCGTCAGCACCGCCGGGCTCACGATCCTAATGTTCTTCTTCGCCGACCTGCCGCTCGCCCTGGCAGCGCGGCTTCTCGGAGGTTGAGATGTGGAGGACCTTCATCGCGGTCCTGGCGCTGACCGTGCTCGCGGAACTCGCGGTCGATGCCCATCCTTATTTCGAGGCGGAGCGGGTGTTCGGCGCATACGCCATCTTTGGCTTCCTCGCCTGCGCTGCCCTGATCCTGATCGCGAAAGCCCTCGGCCTGCTGCTCAAGCGCCCGGACAGCCACTACGATGACTAGCCATCCCGGACTCGTGCTCATTCTCGCCGCCGGCGCGCTCGCCGCGCTGCGCGGGCGGCCGCGGGCAGCCGTTGCGCTCATCGCGCCGCTCGTCGCGCTGGTGTTCTCCTGGCAGGCGGAGGAAGGCCTGCACTGGAGCACGCAGTTCCTCGGCATGGAGGTGCGGCCGTTCGCGGTCGACCGGCTGTCGCGGCTGTTCGCGCTGATCTTTGCGCTGATGACGCTCGGCGGCGCGCTATACGCGCTCAACCAGGAGCGGCGCGTCGAGCTGCCGGCGGCGTTCCTGTACGCCGGTTCCGCGATCGGCGTCGCGCTGGCCGGCGACCTGCTCACCGTGTTCGTGTTCTGGGAAGTGATGGCGATCGGCTCGACGCTGGTGATCTGGAGCGCCGCGTCGCCCGCCGCCTATCGCGCCAGCCTGCGCTACCTGATGGTGCATCTTTTCGGCGGCATGCTGCTGTTCGCCGGCGTGGCGGCGCAGGTTCTCGACACGGGGACAACGGCCTTCACCGCCATGACGACCAATACGGCTGCGGAAAAACTCATCCTTGCCGCCTTCCTGCTGAACGCCGGGGCCTGGCCGCTCTCCGCCTGGCTGCCCGATGCCTATCCCGAAGCTTCGTGGAGCGGCATGGTGTTCCTGTCGGCATTCACCACCAAGACTGCGGTGTACGTGCTGCTCCGCGGGTTCCCCGGCACGGAGCTCCTGATCTACGCCGGCCTTGCCATGGTCTTCTACGGCATCGTCTATGCGCTGCTGGAGAACGACATGCGGCGAATCCTCGCCTACAGCATCGTGAACCAGGTCGGGTTCATGGTGGCCGGAATCGGCATCGGCACCGAGATGGCGCTCAACGGGGCGGCCGCGCATGCCTTTACCCACATCCTGTACAAGGCGCTGCTGCTCATGTCGGCGGGATCGGTGCTGCTCATGACCGGCAAGCGCAAATGCACCGACCTCGGCGGCCTGTTCCGCAGCATGCCGCTGACCGCGGCCTGCGGCATCGTCGGCGCGCTCGCCATCTCTTCGTTCCCGCTCACTTCCGGCTTCGTCAGCAAGTCGATGATCTCGCAGGCGGCGGCGCACGGGCAGATGTTCGTCGTGTGGATGCTGCTCGCCGCGGCATCGGCCGGGGTGTTCCTGCACGCCGGCATCAAGTTCCCATGGTTCGTGTTCTTCCAGAAAGACTCCGGACTGCGGCCGCCCGAGCCGCCCTGGAACATGCGGCTCGCGATGCTGCTGTTCTCGGCGCTATGCATCGGCCTCGGCATCTTCTACGAGCCGCTGTACCGGATGCTCCCGTACACGGTGGACTACGAGCCGTATACCGGCTGGCACGTCGTCGCGCAGCTGCAGCTGCTTCTGTTCTCGGGACTGGCGTTCTTCGTGATGCTCGGCTGGCTGCGCCGCACGCTCACGATCACGCTGGATTTCGACTGGTTCTACCGGGTGCCATTTCCGCGCTTCACTCTCGCGGCGGGCGATGCGGCTGCCCGCATGATCGCCGCGGTCGAGTCGGGCACGGCAACCGGGTGGGAGCGGATGGTGGACCGGGCGCGCCTGCTGCTCGGGCCGCATGGCCTGTTCGCCCGCACCTGGCCCTCCGGTTCCATGGCGCTGGGGGTGATGCTGATGCTGCTGGCCTTCCTGCTTTCGTACTACCTGCATTGAGAATTCGTCCGCAGGCCGGATGCTAGAATCCGCGCCCTATGCCGTTGCCGATATCCGAAATCGAACGCGAACTGGTGCACACGCGCCGCGTGCGCTACGAGGGCTACAAGCGCGCCGACGGCCTGTGGGACATCGAAGCGCACCTCACCGACGTCAAGAGCCACGACGTCAAGCTGAAGACCGGCGTGCGACGCGCCGGACTGCCGATCCACGACATGGTGGTGCGCGTCACCATCGACAGGAAGCTCAACGTGGTGGACGTCCTGTCCGTGTCGGACGCGGTGCCCTATCCCGGCGGCTGCGAAACCATCGGCCCCGCGTACAGGAAACTCATCGGCCTCAACCTGGTGAAGAATTTCCGCGACGCGGTGAAGGAGCGCCTGGGCGGCGTGCAAGGCTGCACGCACATCACCGAGATGCTCGCCGGGCTGCCCACCGCGGCGATCCAGAGCTTCGCCGGCGAGATGCGCGAGGATCGAGCCCCGGGCAGAAAGCCGTTCCAGCTCGACCGTTGCCACGCTATGGATACCAGCGGCGACACGGTGTTGAAGTGGTACCCGGAGTGGTACGCAGCAAAGGGCAAAGCGGGCGCGTGAAGATCCACGAGTACCAGGGCAAGGAAATGTTCCGCAGGTACGGCGTGGCCACGCCGCGCGGCATTGCCTGCTTCAGCGTCGATGAGGCGGTCGCGGCGGCGGGCAAGCTCGGCGGCAAGGTCTGGGTGGTGAAAGCGCAGATCCACGCCGGCGGCCGCGGCAAGGGCGGCGGCGTGAGACTGGCGAAATCGCTGGACGAGGTGCGCGCGAACGCCAAGCGCATCCTCGGCATGCAGCTGGTCACGCACCAGACCGGCCCGCAGGGCCAGAAAGTCAGGCGCCTGCTCATCGAAGAGGGCGCCGACATCCGCAAGGAACTCTATGTCGGCATGGTGGTGGACCGCGGCACGCAGCGGGTGGTGCTGATGGCCTCCTCCGAGGGCGGCATGGACATCGAGGCAGTCGCGGCCACGACGCCGGAGAAAATCCACAAGGTGTTTGTCGATCCGGCGGCCGGACTCACCGACGGTGAAGCACGCGGCGTGGCGAAGAAAATCGGCATCCCGGATTCCGCCCTGGCACAGGCCGGCGAATTGCTGCAGGGCCTGTACAAGTGCTACTGGGACACCGACGCTTCGCTGCTCGAGGTCAATCCGCTGATCGTCTCGGGCGAGGGCCGCGTGGTGGCGCTGGATTCGAAGATCAATTTCGACGACAACGCGCTCTACCGCCACCCCGAAATCCTTGCGCTGCGCGATCTCGACGAGGAGCACCCGCTCGAGATCGAGGCGTCGAAGCACGACCTGTCCTACATTTCCCTGGATGGCAACATCGGCTGCATGGTGAACGGCGCGGGACTCGCCATGGCGACCATGGACACCATCAAGCTCTACGGCGGCTCGCCGGCCAACTTCCTCGATGTGGGCGGCGGCGCCACCGCGGAGAGGGTTACCGCGGCGTTCAGGATCATGCTGTCCAACCCCAAGGTGAAGGCGATCCTGGTCAACATCTTCGGCGGCATCATGAAGTGCGACACCATCGCCACCGGCGTGGTGGCGGCGGCGCGCGAAGTGAAGCTCTCGGTGCCGCTGGTGGTGCGCATGAAAGGCACCAACGAGGACCTCGGCAGGAAGATCCTGAAGGACTCCGGCCTGCCGATCATTTCCGCCGACAACATGGCGCAGGCGGGACAGAAGGTGGTCGCGGCGATCAGGAAGAAGCGGCCGAAACCAAAACCCAAGGCGAAGAAGAAAAAGAAATGAGTATCCTCGTCAACAGGAATACCCGTGTGATGACCCAGGGCATCACCGGCAAGACCGGCATGTTCCACACGCAGACCAGCCGCGCCTATGCGAACGGCAAGGCCTGCTACGTCGCGGGCGTCAATCCGAAGAAGGCTGGGGAAGATTTCGAGGGTATCCCGATCTTCGGCTCGGTGCGCGACGCGAAGCAAAAGACCGGCGCCAGCGTGTCGGTGATCTACGTGCCGCCGCCGTTTGCGGCCGCGGCGATCTGGGAAGCGGTGGAGGCGGACCTGGATCTCGCCATCTGCATCACCGAAGGCATCCCGGTGCGCGACATGGTCGAAGTGCGCGACAGGATGCGCAAGCAGAACCGCAGGACGCTGCTGCTGGGCCCCAACTGCCCGGGCGTGATCACGCCGCAAGAGCTGAAGATCGGCATCATGCCGGGCCACATCCACAAGCAGGGGCGCGTGGGCGTGGTGTCGCGCTCCGGTACGCTCACCTACGAGGCGGTGGCGCAGCTCACCGAGTTGGGCATTGGCCAGTCGAGCGCGGTGGGCATCGGCGGCGACCCGGTCAATGGCCTGAAGCACGTCGACGTGCTCGAGCTCTTCAATGAAGACCCCGACACCGATGCCGTGGTCATGATCGGCGAGATTGGCGGCTCCGACGAAGAGACCGCGGCGCAATGGGTGAAGCAGAACATGAAAAAGCCGGTGGTCGGATTCATCGCCGGGGTGACCGCGCCGCCCGGCAAGCGCATGGGGCACGCCGGCGCCATTATTTCGGGCGGCAAGGGCACCGCGCAGGAAAAGCTGTCGGTGATGCAAGCCTGCGGCATCAAGGTGACGCGCAATCCGGCCGAGATGGGCCGGCTTCTCAAGTCGGTCCTCAGGTAGGTGCTGCGCAGGCTGCTTGCGGACGCCCTGATCGCGAGCGGCGCTCGCGCCGAGCGCGGCGGCCGTCTCGCACAAGCCTGCAGGCGTTATCGCGCCGCGGCCGTGGTCGCGCCGCGCCACGCGGCGGCCCATTTGAATCTGGGCGCTGCACTGGAGGCGCAAGGCGATGCGGCGGCCGCGGAGCGGGCCTACTCGGCGCTGCTGGCGGCTGACCCCGCAAATCCTTACGGCAACTACAATCTTGGCCGATTGCGCTACGCGCGCGGCGCGCTGGAGGACGCGGATCGTTTGCTGCGCGCCGCGTTGCAGGGCAAGCCGGATTTCGCGGACGCGCTGATCGCACTGGCGAACGTGCAGGAGGCGCGCGGCGAATACGCCGCGGCGGCGGCGAACCTGGAGTCGGCGCTCGCGATGCGCCCTGACCACGGCGGCGCCTGGTACAACTTCGGCGAGGTTCTGTGGAAGCTGGACCGGTACGACGAAGCCGAGGCCGCTCTGCGGCGCACTTTGGAACTCGAGCCGCGCTTCGTTCCGGCGTGGCACCTGCTCGGCAACATGCTGCGCGGCACCTCGCGCCTCGGCGACGCGCTGGACGCGTTCGCGGCTGCGCGCCGGCTGGCGCCGTTGCGCTTCGACCTGGAGTCGATGGAATTGCTGGTGCTGACACTGAGCGACGCGCTGTCGGCCGACGAGGTGTTCGCGCGGCACCGCGCGTTCGGCGAGCGCCTGGAGGCCGCGGTGCCAGCGCGCGCCGTGACCCACTCGCAAGTGCGGGCGCCGGAGCGGCGCCTGCGCGTCGGCTATGTCTCCAGCGATTTCAATCGGCACCCGGTGGCCTGGTTCGCGCTGCCGCTATTCGAGCGGCACGACCGCGCCCTGGTCGAGGTGTTCTGCTACTCGACCGGAGACAAAGTGGACGAGGTGACGGGACAGGTGCGCGCCGTCGCGGATGCGTGGCGCGAGTGCAGGACCATGAGCGACGCCGAGCTGGCCGAGCTCATCCAGCGCGACGCGATCGACGTGCTGGTCGATCTCACCGGGCACGCCGGCGCGCTGCGGCTCGGGGTGTTCGCGCACCAGCCGGCGCCGGTGCAGCTCTCCTGGCTCGGCTACCTGCATAGCACCGGCCTGACGCGCATCGGATACCGTCTGACCGACGCGCGTGCCGACCCGCCGGGGCCGAGCGACCGGCTGCACACCGAGAAACTGCTGCGGCTGCCGCACTGCCTGTGGTGCTTCCGCCCGCCTCACGGGGAAAACCATAGCCTGGCGCCTCCTTGCCACAGGAATGGCTACGTCACCTTTGGTTCGTTCAACCACGCCCCCAAGCTCTCGGCCACGGTGCGGCGCCTCTGGGCCGGGATCCTGCTTCGCCTGCCGCAATCGCGGCTGCTGCTGGTGGGCGTGCCGAACGGGCGGGCGCGCGAGGATCTGTTGCGCGATTTCGGTACCGCGGGGGTCGGCGCCGAGCGGCTCACGATTCTGCCGCGCGTCTCGTTCGGCGAGTATCTGGAGCAATTCGCCGCCGTGGACATCGCCCTGGACACCACGCCCTACGGCGGTGGCACCACTACCTTCGATACGCTTTGGATGGGAGTGCCGGTGTTGACGCTCGCCGGGGACCGACCTGCATCGCGCAGCGCGGCGAGCATCCTGGGCGCGCTTGGCCTGGAGGAGTGGATCGCCGGGTCGGCCGACGAGTACCTGCGCCTCGCGCTTGCGCACGCCGCCGACCCGGGCCGCATCGCCGCGTTGCGCGCTTCCCTGCGCGGGCGGCTGCAGGCCTCGCCGCTGATGGACGAGGTGCGCTTCACGCAGGACGTGGAGGCCGTCTACCGTGATCTGTGGCGCGCCTGGTGCGCACAGCGCATCACGTAGAATGGCGCCTGCAATCTCCAGCGAGGCGACCATGTTCGGTAACTGGTTCAATACCAAGGAAGTCGACGCGGTGGCGGACGAGATCGTCGCCGACCTCGTCAAGCGCTTGCCGCCGATGCCGGGGCCGCACACTCGCAAGACCGCCGACCGGCTACGCAAGACGCACGACGTGATTTTCGCCCGCCTGGAGCAGTTCGCGCGCTCGCGCAAGCTCAACATCTACAAGAAGGCGCGCCTCGGCAATCGGGTGCGCTGGGCCCTGCGCGAATCAGGCTACGCGCCGGAATTCACCGATGCCCTCAGCTACGAGCTGGTGACGGTCGCCACCCTGGCGTCGCGCCAGGCGGCCAAGACGGGCGGCTGACGCCGCGCATGCTGGGCTGGCTGTTCGGCAAGTCGGCGCAGCCCGCGCCGGCGGGCGACGCCCACGCGGCGCTGGCGCATGCCCATGCTCACCACCAGGCGGGGCGCCTGGACGAAGCGCGTGCGGCCTACGAGGCGCTGCTGGCGAGGGAGCCGGACAACTTCGACGCGGCGCACCTGCTCGCCGTGCTGGCGCTGCAGTCGGCCCGGCCGCAGGAGGCGGTGCAATTCGCCCGCCGGGCGATACACGCGCAGCCGCAGGACGCCAATGCCCACAACACTCTCGGCGAGGCATGCCGCGCCGCCGGCGCCTTTGCCGACGCCGAATCGGCCTACCGCCAGGCGATCGCGCTGGGTCCGAATATCTTCGGGGCGCACGTCAATCTGGGCCACCTGCTGCGCCGGCTTGGTCGCGGCGCAGAAGCGCTGGACTGGTACGCGGCGGCGGTAAGCCTGCACCCCGAGCTCCCGGACACCCATATCCACCTCGGCGAAGCACTCGCGGCGCAGGGCCGGAACCAGGACGCGGCGGCTGCGTTTCGCAGCGCGCTCGAGCGCAATGCGGACTCCGCCTCCGCGCATGCCGGGCTCGGCAACGCCCTGCTGGCGCTGGGTGAGGGGGACGAAGCGCTCGCCGCATGCAAGCGCGCGCTTGCCCTGCGCCCGGACCTCGCCATCATGCATTTCTACGCCGCCAACGCGCTGCGCGCGAAAGGCTATGAGGCAGAAGCGATTGCCGCGTACCGGGCGGCGATCGAGCGCGACCCGCGCCTGGTGGAAGCGCACAACAATCTGGGCAACGTGTTCCGGCACCAGGGCAAGACGCAGGAAGCGCTCGTCTGCTACGAGCAGGCACTGGCGCTCAGGCCGGACTTCGCCGAAGCCTTGCTCAACGCGGCGCAGCTGCTGCGCGAGAACCGGCGCCTGGCCGACGCGGTGGCCGCGTACCGCGTCCTGCTCGAGGCGCGGCCCGACATGGCCGAGGCGCACTTCAACCTCGGCAACGCGCTCAAAGGCATGGGCGACGCGAGGGCCGCGCTGGCCTGCTACGCCAAGGCGCTCGAGCTCGATCCCGACTACGCGGAGGCGCGCTGGGCGCTCGCCATGGCGCGCGTGCCCATGGTGGCAGAAAGCGAATCCGAGCTCGAGGCGAGCCGGACCGCCTTTGCCGCAGAACTGGCGGCGCTCGAGCGCTGGTGCGCCGAGCGTGGCGCCGAGAATGCGGCGCGCGCGGTGGGTACGCAGCAACCGTTTTACCTCGCCTACCAGGAAGCCGACCATCGCGCGTCGATGGCGCAGTATGGAACGCTGTGCACGCAGCTGATGGGCGTGTGGCAGAAGGCGACAGGGCTGCCCATGCCCGCGCGCATCACGCGCGCGCAGACCCGTGTCGGCATCGTGTCCGCGCACATCCGCGACCATTCGGTGTGGAACGCGATCGTCAAGGGCTGGCTGCAGAATCTGGACCGCGCGCGCTACGACGTACGCCTGTTCCACCTGGGCAGCGCGCACGACGTCGAGACCGCGCTCGCCAAGACCATGGCGACGAACTACACCTATGGCATGAGCGACATCGTCGAGTGGACCAAGACGATCCTGGGCCACCAGCTGGACGTGCTGATCTACCCGGAAATCGGCATGGATCCGACCACCGCCAAGCTCGCCAGCCTGCGCCTGGCGCCAGTGCAGGCGGCTTCGTGGGGCCACCCGCACACCACCGGGCTGCCGACGATCGACTATTTCCTGTCGGCGCAGGCGCTGGAGCCGCCGCAGGCCGACGCGCATTACACCGAGCGACTGGTCCGGCTGCCGGGCCTGGGTTGCTGCTACCGGCCGGCGCGCATCGCGCCTGCGCAACTCGATCCGGAGGCGCTCGGCATCCGCGCGGGCGTGGCGCTGCTGCTGTGTCCCGGAACGCCTTTCAAGTACGCCCCGCGGCGCGACGGCGTGCTCGTCGACATCGCACGCCGCCTTGGCGAATGCCAGTTCGTTTTCTTCATGCCGCTGCCGCCGGAGCCGATGCAGCGGCTGCGCCTGCGCCTGGAGCGCGCCTTTGGCGCTGCCGGGCTCGATCCCGCCGCGTTCCTGGTGTTCGTGCCCTGGCAGAACCGCGCCGCCTTTTACGGCCTGCTGCAGGAGGCCGATGTGTGCCTGGATACCATCGGATTTTCAGGGTTCAACACCGCCCTGCAGGCGATCGAGTGCGCTCTACCGATCGTCGCGTGGGAGGGACAGTTCCTGCGCGGGCGCCTGGCGAGCGGTGTGCTGCGCCGCATGGGTCTGGACGACCTGGTGACCCAGTCCGAGGGCGCCTACGTGGACGCGGTCGTGACGCTGGCGCGGGATGCCGCGCACTGGGGCGCCGTGCGCGAGCGCATGGTTGCGGCGCGCGAGGGCCTCTACGGCGACGTCGAGCCGGTGCGCGCGCTGGAAAAATTCTTCGACAGCGCCGTCACGAAGTAGCGTCGTCTTTGCCGGCGACCGGCGCGAGGTCCGGCTCGCCGCAATAGCGCAGGATCTCGGCGCGCACCAGGTCGCGCAGGCGCACCGTCGCCGCCCAGTCCGTGCCGTCCGGCGCGATCGGCGCGCACACCGTCACCGCGACCGCCGCACGGCGCGCGTACCAGGTGCCATCACGCAGCACCGAGCGCACGCCGCGCAGTGCCACCGGCACCACCGGCACGCCCGCCTGCGCCGCCACCTGGAATGCGCCCGCCCGGAACGCCATCAATCCGGTGCTGCGTGTCAGCGTCCCCTCGGGAAAGATCACGATCGAGGCGCCGCCGCGCGCCGCCCCGACCATCACGTCCGTGTGCTCGACACTCTTTTGCACATCGAGGCGCTCGACGAACAGGGTGCCGAACCCCTTGAGGAGTGCGCGCATCAGCGGGTTGTCTTCGAACTCGCGCTTGGCGACGAACGAGTACACCCGCGGCCCGAGCAGCGCCACCAGCACTACCGCGTCGAGGTAGCTGGTGTGGTTCACGGCCAGCACCGCGGCCCCGGCCGGAATGCGCTCCATTCCCCGCACCACCAGCGGGATACCGGCTGCGCGCAGGAACAAGCGGCACACCGCGCTGCCGACTCGCCAGGTAAGGGGTGGCCTGGCGACCGCGGCTGCGAGTAGCGCGAAAGGGAACAGCAGGCCGAAGGCGTTGTAGACGCGCAGGGCGTAAAGCCCTCCCACTGCCGTGCGCCAGCCGCGGCGCAATTGCGGCGCGGCCCCGGCCAGCACCAGGCGCAGCAACTGCAGCCACACCGCCTGCGGCATCACCGACGCAGGGCCGCGCTCGTAGAACTCGCGCGCGGCGACGCGGCGGATCTTGCCGCTCGAAGTCTTGGGCACCGTGGCCGGCGGCGCCAGCACGATGTCGTCGGCCGGCGCCCCGATCAGGCTGAGCGCGAGCTCGTTGATCATGCGCTTCAGGTCGTCCTGCCGGGCGTCCTGGCCGTCGCGCATTTCCGCAAGCACCACCACGCGCTCGGTGCCGCCGGCGGCGTCCCTGCTGCCGAACACCGCGACGCAGCCGCGCCGGATGCCCGCGAGGTCGCCCACCGCCTGCTCCAGCTCGTAGGGGCTGATGTTGCGGCCGCCGCGGATGATGATGTCCTTCTCGCGGCCAGTGAGGAACAGCGTGCCCTCGGACAGGTAGGCGCGGTCGCCGGTGTTGACCCATTCGCCCGCGAACAGCGTCTTGGTCGCCTCCGGATTGCGGTAGTAGCCCGAGGTGGACGACGGGCCCCGGAACTGCAGCAGCCCCTCCTGGCGGTCGGGGAGTTCGAACCCCGCAGCGTCCACCACGCGCAGGTCGTGGCCGGGGATCGGCGTGCCGCAGCCGATCACGGTCAACGGCAGGAGGTCATCGGGTTCGGCCTCGAGCGCTTCACCGGTGCGGGTGAAGCGCTCCCGATCGAGCCGGTCGGCACGCCAGGCAACGCCCGGCGTGGTGATCGCGACGCCTACCGAGGATTCCGCCAGGCCGTAGGAAGGCGAGAGCACGTTCTTGCGCAACCCGAACCTGGAAAAGCGCCGCTCGAATTCCACGATCGTGTCCGGACTGACGGGCTCGGCCGCATTGAACGCGAAACGCCACGAGGAAAGGTCGATGCCCTGCATGTCTTCGTCCGTGATGCGGCGCAGGCACAGCTCGAAGGAAAAGTTGGGCCCCCCCGACATCGTGCCGCGATGGCGGTGGATGGCGTGCATCCAGCTCACCGGCCGCGACAGAAACGCAAGCGGCGACATCAGCACCACCGGAAAGCCGAGCACCAGGGTGGCGAAGTTGGCGCCGATGAGGCCCAGGTCGTGGTAGAGCGGCAGCCAGCTCACGAACACGTCCGCCGGGCCGGCGTTCACCGCCGCGCCCATCGCGCGCACGTTGGCCATCAGGTTCGCGTGCGACAGCACCACGCCCTTGGGATTGCCGGTGCTGCCGGAGGTGTATTGCAGGAAGCCCATGT
>CAZOSA010000012.1:0-23048 GCA_964582155.1 uncultured Enterobacteriaceae bacterium
GCATCGCGCAGGTCGAGCTCGCCGCGCCCAAGCGCCACGACTTCGCCCAGAGGCGCCAGCGCTTTCTGCAATTCCCATCCGACCTGGCCGTTGCCGCCGGTCAGGAGAATCTTCAAGCGAACGCCTCCGCCTCGCGCAGCGGCGTGCCCGCCAGGGCATCGTGGACCATGAGCAGAATCAGATTCCCTGCAGCAGTGCGTACCAGTTGAGCATAAGGCTGCTCACGCCGTAGCACGATATGGGAGCCGTGCTGGCGCTTCAGATTTCCTGCAGGGCGGCGATGTAGCCCTCGACGGCTTCCTTGATGTTCACGATCGCTTCTTCACGGGTGCGGCCCTGGCTCACGCAGCCCGGCAGGCTTGGGCACTCGGCCACCCAATAACCATCTTCACCCGGAGCGATGACCACTTGTCTCATGAGCGCGCCCTTCGAAAGGAAGCGGACGTAAACGGGCGGATTCTAGCAGCTTGCCGGGTGCCCGCCACCGCGCCGGGCTCCAGTGGCCGCGTTACTCGAGCCTCGCCGCCGGCAAGCAGGACCCTCACGCGCCTTTCTCGATCTTGCTCCCGAGCTGCTGCAGCTTCTCCAGGTTCTCCGGCGTTTCGCGCAGGTCCAGCAACGGCTTCAACTCGTCAACAATCAGCCGCCAGTCGAGCGAGCGCCCCTGGCGCACGAGCACGGATTCAATATCGATCCAGTCCCGAGGACGCCCCGCAAATGCCTTCAAGATGACCAGGTCTTCCGCCGAGCAGGTATGCAGCACAATTCCGGGGGCGAGTTCCCAGTCGCTCGCTTTCTCTACGCAGCGCTCCTCGAACGGCAGAGCGCCGAACGCGATGTCCACGCCAATCCCGCCGGCGCTCCACAGAAGCAGAACGCGCCGCTGCAGGGCCAACGAACGCGCACCCTCGATCCGGGGCCTGAATTTGGCGAGCAGGCGATCTACCGCGGCAGCCTCCGCTCCGAATGGACAAAGCAGTGTCACGTCCACATCACGGGTGAACCGAGGCTCGCCCCAACGCTGCAGCGCCAAGGCGCCGATCAGGCAATAGCGCTCGCCGCTCTCGGCGAGGTACCGCTGTACCTCGACTGCCGCCCCGAGAACGAACTTTATTTCTTCGGGTGGAGTCTGGAGAACCAGCGTTGTTGCTCCACGAGCCCGGACTCGAGACGCGGAGGCAAATCGGCAGGGATGGGAATAGTGAGCAGATCGAGCGCTGCCTCGCGCACTTGCGCATCGGTCATCGCCTCGAGCTCCCGGCGCCGAATGGCCTCCAGTATCGGGCCCAACTCGATCCAGTTTTGCACCCAGACGCGAAGCTTTGCATCGCTCACAGGTCTGATTTTACTCCCTAATTCGGTCTCACTCGAAGGTCTCGGCGCTGGCGAGCGGCGTGCCGCGCCGGTCCTTGTCCGCCACCACCGGCGCCCCCGCGAGCGGCCACTGGATTCCCAGCGCCGGATCGCTCCACAGGAGCGTCCTCTCGTGCTCCGGCGCGTAGTAGTCGGTGGCCTTGTAGAGCACGTCGGCGGATTCCGAGGTCACCACAAACCCGTGCGCGAAGCCCGGCGGGATCCACGCGATGCGCCTGGATTCCGCCGACAGCGTGAAGCCGGCCCATTTGCCGAAGGTGGGCGAGCTCTTGCGCAGGTCCACCGCGACATCCCAGATCTCGCCCGAAATCACGCGCACCAGCTTTCCCTGCGCCTGCATGATCTGGTAGTGCAGCCCGCGCAACACGTTTTTCTTCGAGCGCGAGTGGTTGTCCTGCACGAACTCGAGGTCGATGCCGCTCGCCTTGTGGAACGCGCGCCGGTGGTAGCTCTCGAAAAAAAAGCCGCGCGCGTCGCCGAACACCTTCGGCTCGAGCAGCAGCACCTCGGGAATCTCCGTGCGCAGGACCTGCATCAGGGGACTTTTTCGGACAGCAAGCGCAGCAGGTACTCGCCGTAGCCGCTTTTCGCGAGCGGCTGCGCCAGCGCCTTGAGCTGCGCCCTGGAAATCCACCCCTCGCGGTAGGCGATCTCCTCGACACACGCGATCTTGAGCCCCTGGCGCCGCTCGATGGTCTCGATGAAGTGCGAGGCTTCGAGCAGCGATTCGTGCGTGCCGGTGTCGAGCCAGGCGTGGCCCCGGCCCAGGGTCAGCACCTGCAACTCGCCGCGCTCGAGATACGCCCGGTTCACGTCCGTGATCTCGAGCTCGCCACGGGCCGAGGGCTTGAGCCTGGAGGCGATGTCGACCACGCGGTTGTCGTAGAAGTAAAGGCCGACCACGGCGTAAGGCGATTTCGGGCGCCTGGGCTTTTCTTCGATGCTCGAAGCCTTTCCCTGCCGATCGAACGCCACCACGCCGTAGCGTTCGGGATCTTTCACCTGGTAGGCAAATACGGTAGCGCCCTTCTTCTGCTTCGCCGCCTGCCTGAACAGCCCCGTGAGATCGTGGCCGTAGAACACGTTGTCGCCAAGAACCAGGGCGACCGGATCCTTGCCGATGAATTTTCTGCCGATGACAAAAGCCTGGGCCAGGCCTTCGGGCCGGGGTTGCACCTCGTAGCGCAATCTGATTCCCCATCTGCGCCCGTCGCCCAGCAATTCCCTGAATCGCGGCGTGTCCTGCTTCGTGGAGATGACCAGGATGTCGCGGATGCCGGCCAGCATCAGCGTGGACAAGGGGTAGTACACCATCGGCTTGTCGTACACCGGCAGCAATTGCTTGGACACCACCTGCGTCACCGGGTAGAGCCGCGTGCCCGAGCCGCCGGCGAGGATGATGCCTTTCATGTCGCCCTCTTTTCCCGGCGCTCCAGATACCAGCGCACCGTCTTCCTCAAGCCCGACTCGAAGCTCTCCCGCGGCCGCCAGCCCAGCTCGCGCTGGATCTTCCCCGAATCGATGGCATAGCGCCGGTCGTGCCCCGGGCGGTCCTTCACGAAGCTGATGAGGCCCGCGTAGCTGCCGCCGGTGCGCGACTTGGCGTCATCGAGCAGCGCGCACAGGGTCTTCACCAGGTCGACGTTCTTCATCTCCGCGCCGCCGCCGATGTTGTAGACCTCGCCCGGGCGGCCGCGCTCGAGCACCGCGTGCAGCGCCGCGCAATGATCGAGCACGTAGAGCCAGTCGCGCACGTTCTGCCCGTCGCCATACACCGGCAGCGGTTTCCCCGCGAGCGCCTGGTGGATCATCAGCGGGATCAGCTTCTCCGGGAACTGGTGCGGCCCGTAGTTGTTCGAGCAATTGGTGGTCAGCACCGGCAGGCCGTAGGTGTGCCAGTAGGCGCGCACCAGGTGGTCGGAAGCCGCCTTGGTGGCGCTGTAGGGACTGTTGGGCGCGTAAGGCGTCTGCTCGCTGAAGGCGGGATCGCCCGGGCCGAGGGAGCCGTACACCTCGTCCGTGGAGACGTGCAGGAAACGAAACGCCGCGCGTTCGGGGGCGGCAAGGCCCGTCCAGTAGGCGCGCGCCTCTTCCAGCAGGGCGAACGTGCCCACCACGTTGGTCTGCACGAATTCGGCCGGGCCCTGGATGGAGCGGTCCACGTGGCTCTCCGCGGCAAGGTGCAGGATGGCGCGGGGCCGGTGGCGCGCCAGAAGCCCGCGCACCAGCGCGCGGTCGCAGATGTCGCCCTGCACGAAGGTGTGGCGCGCGTCGCCACGCAGCGCATCCAGGTTGCGCGGATTGCCGGCGTAGGTGAGCTTGTCGAGGTTGACGATCGGCTCGCCCGTCGCATCGATCGTCTGCAGCACCAGGTTGGAGCCGATGAACCCTGCGCCGCCGGTCACCAGGAGCATGGCGCGATTCTAAGCCGTCGCGGCGAGCGGCCCGGTCGCGAACTGGATGCGGTGCAGCCGCGCATAGACGCCGCCGCGCGCGAGCAACTCGGCGTGCCGGCCCGTGTCCACGACGCCACCCTGTGCGAGCACCACGATGCGATCGGCGCGCTCCACGGTGGAGAGGCGATGCGCAATGACGATGGTGGTGCGCCCGCGCATCAGGGTATCCAGCGCCGCCTGCACCTGGCGCTCGGATTCGGAGTCCAGGGCCGAGGTGGCCTCGTCCAGGATCAGCACCGGCGAGTTCTTGAGCAGCGCGCGCGCGATCGCCAGGCGCTGGCGCTGGCCGCCGGAAAGCCTGAGCCCGTTCTCGCCGATCAGCGTGTTCAGGCCCTCGGGCGTCTCGCGGATGAAGCCCATGGCATGCGCGGCCTCGGCCGCGGCGATCACTTCCCGCTCGCTCGTCCCGCCGAGGCGCCCGTAGGCGATGTTGGCGTAGACCGTGTCGTTGAACAGCACGACGTCCTGCGACACCAGCGCGATGTTGCCGCGCAGGCTGTCGAGCGTCAGCGACTGGATGTCGTGGCCGTCGAGCGTGATGCGCCCGGCGTCCGGCGCGTAGAACCTCGGCAGCAGGTTGACGAGCGTGGTCTTGCCGCTGCCCGAGGTGCCGACCAGCGCCAGGGTCTCCCCGGGGCGCACGCGCAGCGACACTTCGCGCAGCGCGGGCTCGGTGCGCGTTTCATAAGTGAAGCTCACGCCCTCGTAGGCGATCTCGCCGCGCGCGCGCGCGAGGCTCACCGTGCCGCGGTCCTCTTCCGCCGGCGCGTCGATCGTGCCGAACACGCTTTCGGCGGCGGCCAGGCCGCGTTGCAGGGCGGAGTTCACCTGGGTGAGGTGCTTGATCGGCGCGAACAGCATCAGCATGGCGGTGAAGAACGAGGCGAACTCGCCCACCGTGGTGCGCGCGGCGAGCGATTCCTGCAGCGCCACGTACACGATCACCGCCATCGCCGCGGCGGCGAGGAAATGCGTCACCGGGGTGATCAGCGCCTCGGGCACCTTCTGGCGCATGTTGAAGCCGCGCAGCTGCGCGATGGCGCGCTGGAAACGCCGCCCCTCGTAGTCCTGCCCGCCGAAAACTTTCACCACGCGATGGCATTCGATGGTCTCCTCGAGCACGTGCACCACGTCGCCCAGCGCGTGCTGCGAGGCTCGCGCCATGCTGCGCAGCCGGCGCGAGAGCACGCGCACGAAGACGGCCACCAGCGGCGCGATCACCAGCGCGATCAGCGTCAGCTTCCAGTTGAGGTAGAGGAGCCATGCCAGCAGGAGGAGGATGACGATGGAGTCGCGTACCAGCACGGTGAGCGCCGTGGTCGCCGCGGCGCTGACGTTGGCGACGTCGTAGGCCACGCGCGAGAGCAGCGAGCCCGAGCTATGGTCGTCGAATGCGCGCGCGGGGAAACGCACCAGCCGCGCGAACATCGCGGCGCGCAGATCCAGCACCACCTTGTCGGCCACCCAGGCCAGGCAGTAGTGCGAGACGAAGCTGAGCGCGCCTCGCACGACGAAGATGCCCACGATGGCGAGCGCGAAGAAGACCGGGGGCGTCGCCGGCTGGCCGCCGGCGGCGAAGCCCCCGTCGAGCAGCGGCTTCATGAGCATCGGGAACAGCGGCTCCGTGGCCGCCGCGGCGATCATGGCGGCGAGCGCCAGCGTGAACATGCGGGAATACGGCCGGACGTAGGACAGCAGCCGCAGGTACAGCTGTCGGCTGCTCTGGCTGTGCGTCTCCGGCATGCGCGAATTGTAGCCGCTCGCGCACGCCGGCCCGAATTGCGCAAGCCCCGGCTTTGAGGGTCAAATGGCGCCATGACGCCGCACCGCCCGGCCTACGCGCAACGCATGCTCGATGCGGCGCGCGCATGCCTGCTGGTCACGGCCGCCTCGCTGCCGCTGTCGACCGCGGCGACCAATGCTTTTGCGATCCTGGCCTTCGCGTGTTGGGCGCTCTCCGGACAATGGGTCCCCACTGTGCGCGCCATCGCCGCGGAGCCCGCGGCGTGGCTCGGCTACGCGCTGTTCGGCGCGCTCGCGCTCGGCATCGCCTGGTCGCGCGTCCCGGCCCAGGAGGCGGCGGGTACGCTCCTCAAGTACCGGGAGTTGCTGCTCTTCGGCATCGTCATGTTCCTGTTCGCGGACGCGCGCTGGCGCACGAGGCTGCTGGGCGCATTTTTCGCCGGGGCGCTGGCGCTGCTCGTGCTGTCCTTTGCGATCCGGCTCGGCCTGATGCAACACGTCGACGCGCGCGCGTTCTCGAACACGGAGAACGCGGTGCTGCTGAAGAACTCCATCACCCACGGTTTCCTCATGAGCCTGCTCGCCTATGGCGCGGCGGTCTTCGCGCTGCGCCGCGCAGGCTGGAAGCGCTGGGCGCTGCTGGTCGTCGCGGTGCTCGCGGCGCTCAACGTGTGGTTTGCCGTGCAGGGACGCACCGGGTACGTGGTCATGGCGGTGCTGCTGCTGTGGTTCGCTTACGCGCGCTGGTCGCTCAAGGGTGTCGCCGCGGCGATGGCGGGCCTCGCCATCCTCCTTGCCGCGGCCTGGCAGTGGGCGCCCGTATTCCAGATGCGCGTCGGCCAGGCCGTGGAAGAGGCACGCGACTATAGCGTGCAGCACAATCCCGGCGAGACCTCCATCGGCTTGCGCCTGCACTTCTGGAAGCGCTCCGCGCAATGGGTCGCGCAGCATCCGCTGCTCGGGGCCGGCACCGGGGCCTGGGGCGAAGCGTTTTACGAAGCTACCACCGGCGACGCGCCCTACCTGCACGATCGCGCGCACCGCCATCCGCACAACGAGTACGTCAATCTCGCGGTGCAACTGGGTCCCCTGGGCCTGGCGCTGTTTGTCGCCTTGCTGGTGGTTGCCTTGCGTCGCGGCGGTTTACTTCCCGGGGAGTACGCGGCGTTGGCGCAGGGATTGGTAATTGCCTACGCAGTGGGATCGATGTTCAACGATATGTTTCTCGACAGCGCCGAAGGCCACATGTGGGCGGTACTGGGCGGCGGCCTGTTCGGTGCTTCGCGCGCCTTGCGAAGGCCGGCGGACTGAATCAGCGGCGGCTTTTCGCCTCCCACGCATACGCGGTGGCGCAGACGACGTCCAGGTCTTCGTGCTTTGGCTTCCACCCAAGCACTTTCTTTATCTTCGATGACTCGGCCACCAACTCGGCCGGGTCCCCGGGCCGGCGCGGGCCATCTTCGACGCGCAGCTTCACGCCCGCCGCCTTCTCCACCGCGCGCAGCACTTCGCGCACACTGAACCCGCGTCCGTAGCCACAATTGAACGTATCCGAAGCGCCGCCCTTATCCAGATAGCGAAGCGCATCGAGATGCGCGCGAGCGAGATCTTCCACGTGGATGTAGTCCCGGACGCAGGTTCCGTCCGGTGTCGGATAGTCGGTCCCGAAGACGGTCAATTTCTCCCGCGCCCCGCACGCTGCCTCGCAGGCCACCTTGATCAGGTGCGTCGCGGCTTCGGTCGCCTGGCCGAGAGACGCGTCGAGGCTAGCGCCAGCGACGTTGAAGTAGCGAAGAATCACGTGGCGAAAGCTGCGCGCCGCGCGCCCGCTCGCCGCCACGTCCCCGAGCATCCACTCCGTGATCAGCTTCGACCTGCCGTAGGGATTGATCGGCTGCGCGGGCATCGATTCCGGCACGGGCTGCCGATCCGGAATGCCGTAGACGGCTGCGGAGGAGGAGAAGACGAACTTGCCTACCCCCTTGTCCAGGCAGACTTCGATCAGGTTTCTCGACTTGGAAGTATTGTTCCCGTAGTACTTGAGAGGATCGGCGACGGACTCGGGAACGACGATGCTGCCGGCAAAATGCACGACCGCGCTCACCGCATGCTGGTCGATGACCGCGCCGACCAGCGCCTGATCCCCTGCGTCGCCGATCACCAGGGTCGCCTCCGGCGAGACCGCCCGGCGATGCCCGGTGGAAAGATCGTCAAGCACGACGACCCGGTACCCCGCGGCGAGCAACTGGCGCACGGTGTGGGAGCCTATGTATCCGGCCCCGCCGGTGATGAGTACCGTGTCGGCCATGTTAAGCCTGTGATTGTATGGGAAACTTGAAGCACCGCCGATGCCGACCTTCAGCATCCTCATTCCGACCTGGAACAACCTGCCCTACCTGCAACTCTGCGTCGAGAGCCTGCGCCGGCATTCCACCCGCGAGCACCAGCTCCTCGTGCACGCCAACGACGGCAGCGACGGCACGCGCGAGTGGCTGCGCCAGCAGGGCATCGAGCACACGGCGAGCGACGAGAACATCGGCATCTGCCACGCCGTGAACCTCGCCGGCGAAAAAGCGCGCGGCGACTACGTGCTTTATCTCAACGACGACATGGTCGCGGCGCCCGGCTGGGACGCGGCGCTCGAGCGCGCCATCGGGCGCGTCGGGCGCCACGGCCTGTTCCTGCTCTCGGGCACCATGGTCGAGCCGGTGCCGACAGGCAACGTCTGCATGGTGCCCGCCGACTTCGGCCGCGATCCCGCGAAGTTCGACCTCGAGCGCTTCGCGCGCGAGGCGCCCAGGCTCGCGCGCGCCGACTGGCTGGGCGCCACCTGGCCGCCGACGCTCGTCGCCCGGGAACTATGGCACCAGGTCGGCGGCTACAGCATCGAATTTTCGCCCGGCATGAGCAGCGACAACGACTTCTCCATGAAGCTGTGGCGCGCCGGCTGCCGCGTGTTCCTCGGCGTCGGCGACAGCCTCGTCTACCACTTCGCCAAAACCTCCACGCGCCGCATCCGCAAGAACGACGGCCGGCGCCAGTTCCTGATGAAGTGGGGCCTGACGCAATCGGGGTTCGATCGCCACTACCTGCGCCGCGGCCGGCTGGCGGGCGCCGACCCGGTGCTGCCGGAGCCCGAGCCGTCCTGGGGCCTGCGCTGGCTGGCGGTCAAGAGCGCGCTGCGGCGGCGCTTGTTCTGAGCGCAGGCGAGCGTCGCGCATTGCGAGTGTCCGTGGGCGCGCGCCGGTGGGCGTGGACGATAGCTCCGGTCCCGCAGCCACGCTAGGTCCCGAGCGCCTGCAAGTATGCGCGGATGCGCCTGGCATTGGTGCCCACGTCGCCGGTGCCGACACGCGACACCGAGCGCACGTCGACCCGGCTGCCGGCGCCGTCCGCTTCCACCCGGATCACCACGTCGTCCCTGAAGCCGAACCAGAACGTGGTGTCGGTGGCTTCGATGCGGCCGGCCGCGGCATCGGCCGCCACGATCTCCCAGCCCATGTCGCGTGCGGCCTGCTGCGCACGGTTGAACGCGCCTGCGGGCGCGACGTCCATGCGGTGCGTGCGCAGGTCCGGATAGGCGCCGATCTGGGCCCGCGCCACGTCCGGTCCGCCGTAGGCGGCCGGGTTCGGGGCATAGGCGCGCAACGGCAGGATTGCGACGAATTCCGGCGGTCGCCGGGTGTCGGTGGTGATGTCGTGGATCGGCGGTACCGCGCGGCCGTGCCGCATCCCGCTCCACGGCACGAAGGCCACGCCCAGCCCCAGCACGAGTGCCACCAGCAACCCGGCGAGCCCCGCACGGCGCGTGCGCGGCAGCAACAGCATCAGCACCGCCAAAGCCGCCGCGGCCAGTCCGGCGAACGCGGCCCAGCGCATCAGTTGGAAGCCGGTGCCAAACTCCCATAGATCCAGGCGCGTGCCCGGCCCCGCGACCAGCAGCAGCAGGGCCGCGATGACGCTGAGCAGGACGGCGAAGTGCGCGGGTTTCACGGCGAGATGACGAGGATCGAGCGCGGCTCGGACATGGCGGGCCGCGCCAATCTACCCCGCCGCCACCGAAAAAAGAAGCGCGCCTCAGTCGAACCGGTACGCCAGCGACACGTACGCCGCCCGCCCCGGCGCCGGATACGCGGAGAAGCCGGTGCCGAGGAAATTCACCGCGCCGTAGCTGTAGTAGTCCTTGTCGAAGAGATTGCGCACTTCGAGACCCAGTTCGACGCGCCCGATCCTGTGCTCGAGCTTCGCGTCCACCAGGCCGTAGGCGGGCTGGCGGCGCGCGAAGGTATTGGCTTCGTCGTTGTCGTAGCGCTGCCGCCCGACGTAGCGCAGGTTCACGTTCAGGCGGCTGCGCGAGGCGAACGACCAATGAATGCCGGCCGTGGCGATCGATTCCGGCACCAGCGGCACGTCCTTGCCGGTGGCACGGAACGTCGCCTCGAGCAGCGCCAGCGCGCCGCGCAGTTCCAGCGCCCGAGCGGCGCGCCAGGCACCCTCGAACTCCACACCGCGCCGCCTGGTGGGCGGGAGATTGACGTTGGCGCCCTGCAAAGGGCTGAAGTAGATCTCGTCCTCCAGGCTCATGTCGTACAGCGCGACGCGCCCGCGGCGGCCGGCGCGCTCGTACTCCAGGCCGATTTCACCGGCGCGCGCTTCCTGCGGTTCCAGCAGTGTGGCCGCACAGGGCGGGAAGAAGCAGGCGTTCTCGTCGAAATTGGCCACGCGAAAGCTGGTTCCCGACTTGGCGTAAGCAGACCAACCGGATCCAAGCCCCTGGCGCACCGCCACCTCGTACGCGTCCAGCGAAAGTTCTTGCCGCCGGTCATCGGTCGGAAACACCTGCTCCGTAAGCCGCTCTTTGGACCGCTGCGACCGGCCGCCCAGCACCAGCCGCGTGCGCTCGGCGACCCAAAGGTTTGCCTGGGCATAGATCGCCCGGTTGGTCTGCTCGCCGATGCGGCGCGAGAACGGCGTACCCAGCGTCGAGGGGCTGGCCGCGCTGCGGCTGCCATAGTCCCACTGCTCCCAGTCCAGGCCGAAGGAAAAGTCGTGCTCGCGGCCGAACGCGTCGAATCTCAGTTTGGCGCGTGGCGCGAACGACTTCAGGTCGACACGCGTATCGACATAGAACGCCGGCAGGAAAAACGCCGTCGCGTGCTTGTCCCGGTAAGACAGGTCCGCGGCGAACTCGTGGCGGCCGGCGTTGAACGCGCCCCCCAGCGTCACCGTCCCGTCCTTGCGGTCGCTGTCGTTGCCGGGACTGCTCGTCTGCCTCGGGTCGGCGGCGATCTGCGCCTCGGTGAGAGCGCCGGGAAGCTGCAGGCGCTGATCGCCCAGGGCGAAGCGCAGGTAAGTCCTGCCGCCGGCGGGACGCGCTTCCAGAGTTCCGGCAATGTTCGTCTGCTGGAACCGGTTGTTGCGCCGGTAGCCTGCCGTGTTCTCCTTGGAGACATCCAGTGACAAGCCGAGCGCCTCGCCCATGCTGGCGAATCCCGCGCGGCCCTCGTTCGTGCCATAGCCGCCGGCACGGCCGAGCGCGTAGGCACGCAGCGCGCCGGCCTCGCGGCGCTGCGTGATGATGTTGACTGCGCCGCCGGTCGCGCCCCCGCCGTACTGGACGGCGCCGCTGCCGCGGACGATCTCGATACGCTCGATACTTTCCAGGGGTATCGCGCTCAGTTGTGCGGGCACCAACTCGCTCTCCGAGACACGCAGTCCGTCGACCAGGATCACCGTGTTCTGGTCCCCCGTGATGCCGAAACCGCGCAAATCGACCTGCTGGTTCGGCGTACCGGCGTTGTCCCGGATGTGGACCAGGCCGAATTGCGCGAGGATTTCCGGCAAATTGGCGCTCGCGGCCTGCCTGATGTCATCCGCCGTAATCAACGTGACGCCGACCGGCAGGTCGCGCCTGAAATCCTGGAAGCGCGTGGCCGTGATGATGACTGCGTCGTTGTCGGAACTCGACTGGGCGAGCGCCGCCGGCGCGAGCGCGGCGAGCATCGCGATTGCTGCAATACGCATGATGAGACCCTCCCTGGCGTCATCCCCGACGCCGCAAAGCGGTAGACATGAACCGCAAGGCCGGTCTCCGGACTCGCGAGCTGGCGCTGGACCACGCGCCGGGCATGCCGCCTTCCCGTGGAAAAAACTTCCACAGTGGCTGGGTGGCACACCCCCTCGCTTACCGTTGCGGGGGCAGTACAGGGATTGCGGCGAGGGTCTCCGCGCCGCGCACCTGTTTCCCGTTTCATCCTCGCGCAGCGAATCTGCGCGAAGACACCTTGCAGCTGACTACGGAATGATTATACAAAGCCGCGTGACCCGCGCAATGCCCATCGTTTTGATGTTTGCCGCCGGCGCCCTCAACGCCGAGGTGCGCGCGACGGACGACTACGGCAGGCAAGTGGTGCTCGCGGCGCCCGCCCGGCGCGTGGTCAGCCTGGCGCCGCACCTGACCGAGCTGATGTACGCCGCGGGCGCCGGCGCGCACCTGGTCGGCGCGCTCGAATACAGCGACTACCCGTCCGAGGCGAAGCGGTTGCCGCGCGTGGGCAGCGAGGCCCGGATCGACCTCGAAGCGCTGGTCGCGCTCAATCCAGACCTGGTGGTCGCCTGGCCCAACTCCGGCAGCACTGCGGCCGTGGAACGCATTGCCCGGTTCGGCATCCCGGTGTTCCGCTCCGAGCCACGCGAGCTGGAGGACATCGCGCGCACCATCGAGACCCTCGGGCGCCTGGCCGGCACGCAAGGCGCGGCCGGCGCCGCCGCCCGCGCCTTTCGTACCCGCGCCGCGCGCATCGAGCGCGCGTACGCGCAGCGGCCCCGCGTGCGCGTGTTCTACCAGGTGTGGAACAGGCCGCTGATCACGGTGAACGCCGACCACGTGATCAGCAAGGCGATGCGCCTGTGCGGCGGCGAAAACGTGATGGCGGGGCTGCCCGCGCTCGCGCCCGAGATCGACCGCGAGCTGGTATTGCGCGCCGACCCCGAGGTCATCGTGGCAAGCGGGGCCGACGGCCGGCGCCCGGCCTGGCTGGACGAGTGGCGGGCATTTCCAACGCTGGCCGCCGTGCGGGGGGGCAACCTTTACGCCATCCGGCCCGAGCTGTTGCAGCAGCACACCCCCCGGCTGCTCGAGGGCGCCGAAGTCCTGTGCCGCATTTTGCAGGACGTGCGGGTCAAGAGAGGCCGCTGAGTCCTTCTGAGGAACCACATTCAGAACCGCCCCTTATTTCTTGACGCAGTGGCGGTTTTGAAACATAGTGTGCCGCGTGGAGGCGGAGTTCAACTCGCTTGAGTCGAAGGTCGCGCAGTTCGTCGGACTGTGCGAGCGCCTGCGCGCCGAGAACATCTCGTTGCGCCAGGAGCTGGCGGCCGCGCGCAACGACGCCAAGCGCCTGAACGAAAAGGTCGACGGCGCCCGCGCCAGGGTCGAGCAGCTCCTGTCGCGCCTGCCAGAGTGAGCGCCAACGACAGCCGTGCGGCCGACGGCGCCAAGACCATCGAAGTCACCCTGCTGGGGCGCAGCTATCGCGTCGCCTGCGAAGACGACGAGCGCGTCGCGTTGCTGCAGGCCGTCGCCTTCCTCGACGCCAGGATGGGCGAGATCAAGAAGGGCGGCAAGGTCGCGGGCACCGAGCGCATCGCCGTGATGGCGGCGCTCAACATCGCGCACGACCTGCTGTCGATGCGCCTGGGGGAGGGCTTTGACGTGGGCGAAGCCCGGCGTAGAATCGGCGCCATAGAGGCGAAGCTGGAAGCGGCTCTCGCCAAGCAGGAGAAGCTGTTTTAGCTTCATCGATCCGATGTCCCCTGCTGTGTTCGACCGGGCTCAATTTTCCGAACCGATAGCTTCCTAAGGTTGCAGACCCAGCGTCACTGTTGAGATCGTCCCTCCTTCGGGTGCCGGACGAACCTGATGTGACCGGCAAGCGACCACCCTGATCAAGCACAGGGTTCGGGAGCGAGCCCACCGGCACAAGCGGGGGGCCACCCATTCATGCAATATTGGCTGATGAAGTCCGAGCCCGACGAGTGCTCGATCGACCACGCGCTCGCCGCGCCGCGCCGCGTCACGCCCTGGAGCGGCGTGCGCAATTACCAGTCGCGCAACACCATGCGCGACGCGATGCGCGTCGGCGACGGCGTGCTGTTCTACCACTCGAGCTGCGAGATGCCGGGGATCGCGGGCCTGGCCGAGGTGGCTTCGGCGCCGCGCCCGGATCCCACGCAGTTCGACCGCAAGAGCGAGTACTACGATCCAAGGTCCAGGCGCGACGCGCCGCAATGGGTGCTGGTGGACGTGCGCGCGCTGAAGAAGACGCGCCTGGTGCCGATCGCCGAACTGAAGGCGCACAAACCCCTGGCGAAGATGTGGACCCTGCGCCCCGGCAACCGGCTTTCCATCACCCCGGTGAGCGGCGCCGAATGGCGATACATCACCGGCAAGCTGATTTGAGCAACGATACTTTGTTGCGCGCCCTGGCGCGCGAGCCCACCAGCCATACGCCGGTCTGGCTGATGCGCCAGGCCGGTCGCTACCTGCCGGAGTACAACGCGACGCGCGCGCGCGCGGGCAGCTTCCTCGCCCTCGCCAGGTCGCCCGCGCTCGCGGCCGAGGTGACGCTGCAGCCGCTCGAGCGCTTTCCGCTCGACGCCGCGATCCTGTTTTCCGACATCCTGACGGTACCCGACGCGATGGGGCTCGGCTTGTACTTCGCGGAGGGCGAAGGCCCGCGCTTCGAGCGGCCGCTGCGCGACGAGGCGGCGATCCGCGCCCTCGCGGCGCCCGACCCCGCGGAGCGGCTGCGCTATGTGCTCGACGCGGTGCGCGAGATCCGCAGGGCACTCGCGGGCAAAGTGCCGCTGATCGGCTTCTCGGGGAGCCCGTTCACTCTCGCCTGCTACATGGTGGAAGGATCGGCCAGCGACGACTGGCGCACACTGAAAACGATGCTGTACGCGCGGCCGGACTTGTTGCACCGCATCCTGGAAGTCAATGCGCGCGCGGTCGCGGACTACCTCAATGCGCAGATCGAAGCCGGCGCGCAGGTGGTGATGATCTTCGACACCTGGGGCGGCCAGCTGAGCCACGCGGCCTACGAGGAGTTCTCGCTCGCTTACTCGCGCCGCGTGATCGCAGACCTGAGGAAGGAGTGCGCGGGTCGCCGCGTGCCCTCGATCCTGTTCACCAAAGGCGGCGGCGCGTGGCTCGACGCCATTTCCTCCAGCGGTTGCGACGCCGTGGGTCTGGACTGGACCGTGGACCTGGCCGCGGCACGCGCGCGGGTCGGCACACGCGTCGCGCTGCAGGGCAATCTCGATCCTGCAGCGCTGTTCGCGCCGCCCGAGCTCGTTCGCGCGCAAGTACGCCGCGTGCTCGACGCTTTCGGCAATGCCCCCGGCCACGTTTTCAATCTCGGGCACGGCATCGCGCCGAAAACCCCGGTGGAAAGCGTCGCCGCGCTCGTGGACGAAGTGCGCACTTACAGCCGAAATTTGCGCGCCGCGGCGCAAACAAATGCTTGACTTATGCACAAAGAGGCGTTTCCCCGGGGCAAATCGCTGCTTCGCCCGGGATCCCGGCAGGGCAGGCGCATCTCATTGAATAAACGATGAAATAACAGACTCCAGCCCGGGCGGCCCCGCTGTCGCGTGGCGCGTCTGCCCAGCACGACACCCGCATGACTGATTTATTCACAGTCTTATCCACACCTTTGGCGCGCAACGAAAAATGCCTTTTTGCGGCAAGGGTTACCGCGGCAATGCCGAGTCTTCGGATCAACTCAAAAAAATAAGTCTTTGCCGCCCTTCCGCTTTCCGGTCGTGAAAAAAGCGGCTTCACTCTGGTGATGAGAGTCCTGCGCGTCGCGCTGGACGTTCCGCTGGCGACGCTGTTCGACTACCTCGCGCCGGATGAGCTCGACGTACAGCCGGGCGACCGCGTGGTGGTGCCGTTCGGCGCACGTTCGCGCGTCGGCGTCGTGGTCGAAGCATCCGCAGGCAGCAGCATTCCGGCCGCGAGGCTCAAGCAGGTGGCGCGCGTGCTGGACGACGCGCCGCGCATGCCGGCGTCGTGGCTGGATCTCATGCGCTTTCTCTCGTCCTACTATCAGCGTCCACTTGGCGAAACGGTGATCGGCGCTCTGCCGCCGCGGCTTCGCTCGTTGAAGCCACTGCCGAAAACCATACGCGAAGCCGCGCCGCCGCTTCCCACCTCGGCACGCTTCGTGCCCAATCACGCGCCCACCGACGCTCAATCAAACGCCATCGAGCGCATCGGCGGCGCGCTGGGCGGGTTCCGGACTTTCCTGCTGCACGGCGTCACCGGCAGCGGCAAGACCGAAATCTACCTGTGGCTGATCTCGCGCGTGCTGCAAAACGGCGCGCAGGCGCTGGTGATGGTCCCGGAGATCAGCCTGACGCCGCAGCTCGAGGCGCGTTTCCGGCTCGCGTTTCCGCAAGCGCGCATCGCCGTGCTGCACAGCGCGCTCCAGGATGTGCCGCGCACCGCGGCCTGGCTTGCCGCCGCGCGCGGCGAGGCGGGCATCGTGCTCGGCACGCGACTCGCCGCGTTGACCCCGTTTGCGCGCCTGGCGCTGGTGGTGGTGGATGAAGAGCACGACACCTCTTTCAAGCAGCAGGAGGGCCTGCGTTACTCGGGCCGCGACGCCGCGGTGATCCGCGCGAAGCTCGCCGGCTGCCCGGTGGTGCTGGGCACGGCGACGCCATCGCTGGAAACCTGGCACAACACGCTCGCCGGGCGCTATGAGCGCCTGGCACTTCCCGATCGCGCCGTGCCGGGCGCCCGCATGCCGGCGGTGCGCACGCTCGATCTGCGCCAGGAGAGCGTCGAGCACGGCTTCGCCCCCAGCCTGCTCGCCGCCATCGGCGAGCGGCTGCAGCGGCGCGAGCAGAGCCTGGTGTTCATCAACCGTCGCGGCTATGCCCCGGTCCTGGCGTGCCACGCCTGCGGCTGGACCTCGGGCTGCGAGCGCTGCACCGCGCGCATGGTGCTGCACAAAGTCGGCCGCCGCCTGCGCTGCCACCATTGCGGCGACGAACGTGCGATCCCGCGCACCTGCCCCACCTGCGGCAACGTCGACCTGAAGGCCATGGGCCGGGGCACGCAGCGCGTGGAGGAAACGCTGAGCGCGCGCTTTCCCGGCGCGCGCATCGTGCGCATCGACCGCGACACCGCGCGCCGGCGCGCGCAGCTCGCGCGCACGCTCGAAGGCATCGCACGCGGCGAGGCCGACATCCTGGTCGGCACCCAGCTCCTCGCCAAGGGACACGACTTTCCGCTGCTGACGCTGGTCGGGGTGCTGGACGCCGACGGCGGGCTGCTGTCCACCGACTACCGTGCCGCGGAGCGCCTGTACGCGACGCTCGCCCAGGTCGCCGGCCGCGCGGGGCGGCGCGAGCAGCCGGGCGAGGTGCTGGTGCAGACGCACTACCCGCAGCACCCGCTGTACGCCGCGCTCGCCCGCCACGACTACGCAGCGTTCGCCGCTTCCCAGCTCGCGGAGCGCGAAGCCGCCGGGTTCCCGCCTTTCGTGCACGAGGCGGCGCTGCGCGCCGAAGCGGGCAAACTCGCGCAGGCGATGGACTTCCTGCGCGACGCGGCGCACCTGGTGCCCGTGCCCGAAGACGTACTGATTTACGACCCCGTGCCGCACGTGATCACCCGGCGCGCCGACATGGAGCGCGCGCAACTGCTGGTGCAATCCGCCTCGCGCCCCGCGCTGCAGGACTACCTGCGCGCCTGGAGCGAGCGCCTGTTCGCCACCGCCCCGCGCAGCGTGCGCTGGCACCTCGACGTCGACCCCATTGAGTAAAAGGGGACAGACCCCATTTATTTCTTATAATTCGCGCCCGTCGCATGGACATCCAAACCCATCTTGCCGCGCTGTTCAAATCGGCATTGGCCAGGGTCGCGCCCGAAGCAGCGGACGCCGAGGTGCTCATCGAGCGCCCGCGCGACCCGCAGCATGGCGATTTCGCCTGCAACCTCGCGCTGCAACTGGCCAGGCGGCTGAAAAAGGATCCGCGCCAGCTCGCGCAGCAGCTCGTGAGCGCACTGCCGGTGGACGCGCGTGTCGCGAAAATCGAGATCGCCGGGGCGGGGTTCATCAACATCCGCCTCGCGCCTCGCGCCCTGCAGGATGCAGTGTCCCGCGTACTCGCCGAAGGCGCCGCCTACGGGCGCGCGCGCGCCGCACCGGCGCAGAAAGTGATGGTCGAGTTCGTTTCGGCGAATCCCACTGGTCCGCTGCACGTGGGCCATGGCCGCCAGGCGGCGCTGGGCGACGCGCTTGCCTTGCTGCTCGAGGCGCAAGGGCACGCGGTGACACGCGAGTTCTACTACAACGATGCCGGCGCGCAGATTCACAACCTCGCGCTGTCGGTGCAGGCGCGCGCCAGGGGCATGACGCCCGGGGACGCCGGGTGGCCGGCGGACGGCTATCGCGGCGAGTACATCGAGGAGATCGCGCGCGCTTTCACCGCAGGCGGCGGCAAGCTCGAGGATCTCGAGGCGCTGCGCGAATGCGCGGTGGCGACGCTGCGCAAGGAACAGGACGCCGACCTGCAGGCCTTTGGCGTGCGCTTCGACGTCTATTACCTCGAATCGAGCCTGTATGCCAGCGGCAGGGTCGAGGCGGCGGTCAAGGCGCTCGTCGCCAGCGGCAAGACTTACGAGCAGGACGGCGCACTGTGGCTGCGCACCACCGATTACGGCGACGACAAGGACCGTGTGGTGCGCAAGTCCGACGGCAGCCACACCTACTTCGTGCCCGACGTCGCCTACCACGTCACCAAGTGGGAGCGCGGCTTCAGGAAGGTGGTCAACGTACAAGGGTCCGATCACCACAGCACCGTGACGCGAGTGCGTGCGGGGCTGCAGGCGCTCGGCCTGGGCATTCCGCAGGATTACCCCGATTACATCCTGCACAACCTGGTGAAGGTGGTGCGCGGTGGGGAGGCGGTGAAGATTTCCAAGCGCGCCGGCAGCTACGTCACGCTACGTGAGCTCATCGACTGGGTAGGGCGCGACGCGGTGCGGTTTTTCCTCGTGTCGCGCCGCGCCGACGCGGATTTCGTGTTCGACGTGGACCTGGCGCGCTCGCAATCCGACGAGAACCCGGTGTATTACGTGCAGTACGCGCACGCGCGCGTGTGCAGCGTGTTCTCGCAGTGGGGGGGCGAGGTCGCCGGGCTCGCCGCGGCGCCGCTGGATGCCCTCGCGGGACCGCGCGAAACGGCCTTGATGCAGCGGCTGGCGGAGTTCCCGGAATTGACGGCCGCCGCGGCCCGCGAACTGGCGCCGCATTCGGTCGCGTTTTACCTGCGCGAACTCGCAGGCGAGTTCCACAGCTACTATAATGCCGAGCGCATTCTGGTCGAGGACGAGGCGACGCGCACCGCGCGCCTGGCGCTGTGCGCCGCGGTCCGCCAGGTGCTCGCCAACGGGCTCGCGCTGCTGGGCGTGAGCGCCCCGGAAAGGATGTGATGGCGGCATTACCACATGCAACGGCGCGCACGGGCTCGGGCGGTGGATTCCTGCTGGGCATGTTCGTCGGGCTGCTGATCGGCCTCGCCGTCGCGCTGGGCATCGCGCTCTACCTCAACAAGACGCCGATCCCTTTCATGAGCCGCGTCAAGCCGACGCCCGAGGTCGCCAAGCCGGCGTCCATGGCCGGGCTGCCGCAGGGCGGGCCGGCCGGTGCGAAGACCGCGGTGCCCGCGGTCGCCGCCAAAACGCCGGCGAAGCCGCGCTTCGATTTCTACAAGATCCTGCCGGGCGGCGAGGAGCCGGTGAGCGACCGGGAACTGCGCGAGCGCCTGCGCGCCGCCGCAAAGAGCAGCGAACCCCCCGCCAGCAAGGACGTTTACTTCATCCAGGCGGGCGCGTTCCAGAACCCGGCGGATGCCGACAACCAGAAGGCAAGGCTCGCGATCCTCGGCTTCGAGTCCAGCGTCGAACCCACCACTCTGCCCGACAAGGGCACTTTCTACCGCGTGCGCCTCGGCCCGTACAGCAAGATCGACGAGCTGAACAAGGTGCGCCAGGCGCTGGCGCAGAACGGAATCGACGCCAACCTGGTCAAACTGAAGGACCCAAATTCGGCAAAGGCGAACTGAGATGAACCCGCATCGTCGTACCCTGATGTTTGCCCTGGGACTCGCGCCACTGGCCAGCCTTGCCCAGCAGCGACAGCTCGCTTCCGGCGTGGACTACACCGAGCTCAAGCCCGGGCAGCCCGTGGACGCGCAGGGCAAGATCGAAGTGCTCGAATTCTTCTGGTACGGCTGCCCGCACTGCTACACGCTGGAACCGCTCCTCGAGAAGTGGATTGCCAGGCTGCCGGCGGACGTGCAGTTTCGCCGCGTCCCGGCGGTATTCAACGAGGCCTGGGCGCGCGACGCGGCGGTGTTCTATACCTTCGAAGCGCTCGGTGTGGTGGAAAAGCTGCACCGTCCGTATTACGACGCCATCCACCGCGACAAGGTGAACACGCGTAGTCCGGCCGCCCTCGCCCAGTGGCTGGAGAAGAACGGCGTGGACACGAAGAAATTCGACGAGGCGCTGAAGTCCTTCGGCGTGCAAAGCAAGGTGCGCCGCGCGACGCAGCAGTCCGTGGCATACCGCATCGACGGCACCCCCGCGCTCGCTGTGAACGGCCGCTACACGGTGAGCGCCGGACAGGGGCGCACCCAGGCCGGCATGCTTGCCACCGCCGAAAGCCTGATCGGCATTGCGCGCAAGGGCGTCGCTGGCGCGAAGTAGGCCCGGGCGTCGCATCGTTTCACTGGTGCCCTCGCTCACCGAGCTGGTGTGCGAGCTCGGCCTGGCGGAGCAGCTGGTCGGCCGGACAGGTTTCTGCGTCCATCCCAGGGAAGTCGTGCGCGGGATAACCAAGGTAGGCGGCACCAAGTCGGTGAACCTCGAGAAAATCCGCGCGCTCGAGCCCACGCACGTCATTCTGAACAAGGACGAGAACCTCAGGGAAACTGCGGAGGCGCTCGCGCGGTTCGTGCCCAACCTCGTCGTAACGCACCCCCTCGCGCCGCTCGACAACCTTGCGCTGTACCGCCAGTTCGGCAGCACCTTTGGACGCGAGCGCGAAGCCGAGGCGCTGTGCGCGCGATTCCAGCACGCCTACGATGCGGCCGCCGCCGGAAGCTACCCGGAGCGGCGCGTGCTCTATCTCATCTGGAAGGACCCCTGGATGACAGTGTCGCGTGACACCTACATCTCGCGCACTCTTGACCTGTTTGGCATGCGCACTGTTCCTGAGAATTCTGCAGAACGCTACCCCGAGCTACAGCGGTTGGATCTCGATGGCATCGACCTCGTGCTCCTCTCCTCCGAGCCTTACCGCTTCGGCGAGCAGCACTTGGCGGAAGTGGAGGCGCTCGCCGGCAGGCCGGCGCTGCTGGTGGATGGAGAGATGACCTCCTGGTACGGGCCGCGCGCGATCGCGGGATTGGACTATCTGGGAACGTTCGTGAATTCCCTGTAGCTCGTCACGACACTGCGGATTGCCGGGACCTCGCTGAAAATTCTCGCTCATTCGTCGCTCTCGAGTTCTCGCAGTTGTGCTTCTATCTCCGCTTGGGGCAATCGCCGCCCCGCTGCGCGCATTGCGTCGTAGGCGCGCTTAACGCGAGGCAAGCGTACTCGGCCTGCCTGTACCAATTCGCCAATCAGCCAGATCGTGCCGTGTACCTGACACCCTTCCTCTTCGGCAAGGATACGCAGGCGCGAATCCCCGGTAAGCAGGAGGCAGTCCTCCTGACGTGCCAGTGCCAGTGCGAAAAGATCGTTTCTGCTTATTCCGCGTCTTGTTGCTTCAGGCACAATTCGCTCAACATACTCCACGCCGTCCGCTCCCACCTCAATCTTTCCCAACCCCAGCTCGATCACGTGAGGATGATGCTCGCTCAGCTCCTCGTCATACAGAATATCCGGCACCGCAAATTCGCAATCGAGACGAAACATTGGCGCAAGAAGATCGCCGCATTCCATGTCGATCAGGATATTGGCGTCACTGATGACGAGCTTGCGGGGCACTTTCGACGTTCCGCATTTGGACGAACTTCTTCAAAGGAACGCGAAGGAGCTCAGCGGCTTTTGACTCGCTTATCAGATCTTCTGCCAGAGAGCGGAAGACAAGTTGCGGGAAAAGCTTCAGTTCCTCGTTCGGGTACTGGTCGCCTGGTTCTTTCTTGTGCCAACCACGAACCGCAAAGAACTTGTATAGCTCCTTGTAGCAACTGCCCGGAATGATCCCGAGGTCCCGGGCTCGATGCAGCCACCCACCCATCGAGAGGCCATAGGTTTTCTTCAATTCATACAGCTCGCGGGGCTCCAGCCAGCTGCGACGGTGACCGAGTTCTTTAGTCACCTCGCTCTTCGGGACGAGAAACGCTCCGGCGAAGCGATTCGCCGCCATCTCATCATCCAGATCGTTGACGAGACGTCCCTTCAGGAACAGATGGCCGAGCTCGTGAGCCAAGGTAAACCGCTGCCGATCGCCCGGCCAGCCAAAACCAACAACAATGACGGGCACCTTGTTGACGATGGCAGCCAGACCATCGAAGTTGTTCTTGTGCAGTTCAGCGGTCTGAAGCACGATGATGCCGCGCTCCTCAAGAGTGTCGGTCAAATCCGTAATCGGATTGACTCCCAGCTGCCAAGCGTCGCGTACCTTGTCTGCAATATCTTCAATGGCATCCAGAGAATTGATGTGTGCAGGCAAACCTTCCGGCATTCGGAAAGACGATATCGGCCCCGCCGGCAAGATTTCTTTAAGCTCGAAGAATCGTTCGACCTGCTCGCGCACATCCCCCTCGATCTTGGTTTGAACCTTGACGGGGAGCTTTCGGTGCTTTCGATACTCGACCTCGTCCAGCTGGATCTGCGCTGACCGGAAGAAGTACTCCACAGGTACCCCTAGAGCTTTCCCGAGCCGAAGGAGCACACCGGACGAGGGGGTCGCCTTTCCGGCTTCGTACTTAGAGATCGCCATCGCGCTCAAATCCGCCCGATCCGCGAGCGCGCGCATGGACAAGCCGGCCGCCGTTCGGGCCTGGCTTAGACGCTTCCCGATCATGAACCTTTCCCCCTAGATGGTTTACAGTATTTACACTTTATCATTATTTTTGTAAACTATGCTTTATTTCATCTTTCAGGAGCACATCAATCGTCGCAGACCGGGCAGTCGCCCCTCGGACCTGTCACCAGCGGGGGATTCTCCGCGCTGGCGACACGTCTGCCCACTTAACTCACCGCGGCGAACAGACGAGAAAGGCCGAAGAGGTGGATTTGATCGCGAGCAATCAGCCGCCCTGCAACACACAGCTAAAGCAACCCGGAAACCTAGGACTTAGGTTCGGAAGTCTTCGCCTCTAGCCGCTGCATGACGTAGCTGCCCGGGGCGTCCTCGATGGCGTGGGACGGAATGCGCG
>CAZOSA010000013.1:0-22505 GCA_964582155.1 uncultured Enterobacteriaceae bacterium
ATCGTCCCCACGTTCACGTGCGGCTTGGTACGCTCGAATTTGCCTTTTGCCATGATTTCTTCCGATGTCGAACAGTTTCTAGGTTGTTTCCGATTCCCTGGTGCCCATGATGCGGATCGAACGCATGACCTCTCCCTTACCAAGGGAGTGCTCTACCACTGAGCTACATGGGCGCGCTTCGCGCTGGAGCGGGTGAAGGGAATCGAACCCTCGTCATAAGCTTGGAAGGCTTCTGCTCTACCACTGAGCTACACCCGCCTGTTCACCTCACCCACGCGTCAACACAACATCCACAAATATCCGCGCCGCCTTGCCACCGGGACCGCCCGCAACGCTGGTGGAGGGGGTTGGATTCGAACCAACGTAGGCGCAAGGCCAACAGATTTACAGTCTGCCCCCTTTAGCCGCTCGGGCACCCCTCCGGCGGAACCCGAAATTATGTGAGAATTCCGCTGCTTAGTCAAGGAATGCGCAGTGAAATTGGGGGCGACGCCGGTCTTGCGGCGACGTGCAGCGGCCGACGAGGCCCAATCATGCGCGTCAAAGGCTTAGGTACCGTAGCGGCAACTGGAAGCCAGCGACCGCAAGGCCGCCAACGCGCTGTAGCAGGCCAGCCAGGCAGTTTTCGGGTTGTCTGGCGCCGGAACGTTTTCCAGGATCACCGAAAATTTCCCGGTTTTCCCGGAAACGCGAATGGTATGCGTATTGTGCGTCAATGCGGGGTCTGCAACGACCTCGAGTTGCGTCCGATCGAACCCGATGCCGGCGAGAGACAACACCGCAGCGATGTTCACGTTCTGGGGGAAGTGCGGTACACCATCGCGGGCGGCCCCCTGGTAGAGCGTGCGGGCCTGAGTAAGCGCGTCGAGATCGACGCCCAGCGCCTCGACGAACGCGATGTTCTTCCAGGCCGCCGGCGGCTTGGCCACCTGAATGCTTACGCTATCCACCCCGGCGGCGCACGCAGCCTTGAGCGCGTCCAGCCCCCCGATGCCGCCGGATGGTACATAAAGCTGCGCGCCGCTGCGCCTGGATGCGGCTTCCGCCGCACTGCGCAGGCGGTCGTCGGCCAACGCGCCGGCCGACAACACGACGACGCTTACTCCCGCCTGCAGGATATCCACCAAGTGCGTCCGTACCGCGTCATGCGACGCTGCTTCGACAATCGCCTGCGGACGCAGCGCGAGCAGCGCGCCGCATCCGACCACGTAGGGCAACGCATGCGCGCACGCGAGGTCTGCGCCCCGAGAGCCTGTGCTGCGCCCAGCCAGACCGACGGCCTCGAACCCCGGAAGGTCTCCGCGTCCAAGGTGTTCTAGAACGAGGCGGGCGATGGTACCGCCGCCCAACAGGGCGATGCGCATGGCGTTTGGGGGGGGAGGCGCGATTCTGCCACAGGTCCGCTTGGGGCGGCCGGGAGGTCGCAGTATCATTGCATGAAGGAAGGCGCAAATTGCGGATATCCATTCTCGAAGATGATCCGGATCAGCTGGCGCTGCTCAAGCACTGGCTGAGCGACGACGGGCACGACGTACACGGCTACCTCACGGGCCGCGACGCGATGAAGTACGCAGGGCGGGAAAGTTTCGACCTGTTCATCCTCGACTGGCAGGTTCCCGACGTCTCCGGCGCCGACGTTCTGATGTGGCTGCGCAGCAACGTGTCGGAGCAGGTGCCCGTGCTTTTTGTGACGGTGCGCGACTCGGAGCATGACATCGTGTTCGCACTGGAAAACGGCGCGGATGACTATATGGTCAAGCCGGCGCGACGCCAGGAACTGCTGGCGCGCGTGCATGCGTTGCTGCGCCGCGCCTATCCCCGCGAAGAGGAAAAGCTCCTGTCGTTCCCACCGTTCGAAATCGATGTGGCGCGCGGCGAGGTTCGACGCAACAGCGAACGCATCGAGCTCACTCCGAAAGAGTTTGAGCTCACGGTGGTGTTGTTCCGCAACCTCGGCAGACTGCTGTCGCGCGGTCACTTGCAGGAAACGGTATGGGGCCGCAGCGCCGACGTGGTCACGCGCACAGTGGACACGCATGTAAGCCAGGTGCGCAAAAAGCTCGATTTGCGAGCGGAAACCGGATTTCGAGTGGTGCCGGTCTACAACTACGGCTATCGGCTGGAGCAGGTCGGCGAGAGCGCGTCGAGCGCCGTCTGAACTATTGCAGCTGCCGGACGCGATGTTCGGCGTACGCTTTCACAGCCTCGGCGAGTGTTCCCGAGGCAACGCCGCGGCGAAAAGCCTCTGCCGCCTCCGGCCGGCGCCCCAGCGCATCGAGGGAGATTCCAAGTCCGACCCAGGACGCCCCGCTTTGCGGGCCGGCACTCAGAGCCTGGCGGTAGGAGTCGGCGGCGTCCCCGTGGCGCGCCATGCGTTGCAGGACCGCGGCGCGCAGTGCGTGAAAATCCGGGCTGCTCTGACCCGCTGCCTTCGCGCGGTCCAGTATTTCCAGCGCCACCGGGTATTCGCGGCGATCGACGTAGATGCGCGCCAGCGCCACGACGAACGGCGTGTATGCCGGATTGACGGCGAGCCCTTCCTGCAAATGCCTGCGTGCCTCGTCGATGCGTCCCTGCTCGATGTACAGCGCGATCAACGTCTGGCGTGCCGGCTGGTGCGCGTGGTGCGCACTTATCGCGCCAAGCAGCGCTTGTTCCGCGTCTGCGACGCGACCGCGTTCCAGCATCAACGCGGCGCGCCGATACTCCGCTTCCGCCTGATCGACGGGCAATCCTGCGCGCTCGCGCTTTTCGACGCGAACGGGCATTGCGGCAACGGGTTCCGACCGTGACGCCGGCCCGGCACCCCGCCGCGCTGCGGGGGCCACGGCGGGCGCGACCCTGGCGGGCTGCGAGGAACGCGGCGACAGCGGCGTATCGATCGTCAGCGCAAGCCGCAGGGTTTCGATTGGCGCAACCAGCTTCTCAGGCGCAGGCACGGCGACAACAGGGCTTGTCGCCGGCGCAGCGTCGACTGCAGGTGCCGCCGGTGCGGCGACGGCCACCGGGCCAGGCGCCGGCGCAGAATTTGCGCGCTGGCGGCTGCTCTCCACCGCGCGGTACGCGAGCTCGGTCGCGACGGAGCGCGGCTGCAGCTGGTAGACGACCCACAGGATCCAGACCGCCGCGATCAGCATCAGTGCAGCAATCGTGCGCCAGAACCATTCGGGGCCGCTGCGAACTGCATGGACCGCGCGCACCTCGGGGTGCGGTCCCTGTCCCTGCGCAGCGACATGCGCGTGCCGGCGATCGAGCTCCTGCAGCATCTTGTTGATGAGGCTCATCGCGGGCCCTAGTCTGCGGCGCGAGTCGTTCTGAGTCGCGGCCACCACCAGCCGCGCCCATCTGCCGCCGCGGGCGTATCTGCCACGGCGGCCTGCACATGGCGTCGACCGGCACTGCGGCCGCCTTCTCCGAACACCAGGAGCAACGCCTTGTGGCAGAGGATATTGACGAGCCGCGGCACGCCGCGGCTCCCCCGATGCAGCGCCCGCAGCGCGCCGGCTTCGAACAACGGCGCGCCGGCATGACCCGCAATCGCCAGACGGTGCTCGACATACGCCCCGATCTCCTCGCGATCCAGGCCATGCAAGCTGTACTGGAACGTGATGCGCTGGCGCAACTGCCGGATCGATTCGGAAGCGAGCTTGCGGTCAAGTTCGGGTTGGCCGAAAAGCACCACCTGCAGCAGCTTGCGCTTTTCCGTCTCGAGGTTGGTGAGCAGGCGCACGGTCTCCAGCGTCTCCAGAGGCATGCCCTGGCATTCGTCCATGCACAGCAGGACGCGCCGCCCCTGCCGCGCGTTGTCGAGCAACACACGTGTGATGCCCTTCAGCAGGTGATGCTGGTCGACGCCCGGCTCGACACGCACGCCGAGCTCTTCCGCGATCTGCTGCACCAGCGCACGCGGCTCGAGGTCAGGATTGGGGATGTAAGCGCTGGTCCAGGCCGAGTCGAGCGTGGCGAGGAATTTGCGGCACAAGATCGTCTTGCCCGTGCCGATCTCGCCCGTGATCTTGATGAACCCCTCGCCATTGGTGACCGCGATCAGCAGCGTGTTCAGCGCCTCCTGCGTGCTGCGGCAGGCGTAGAAGAAGCTGGTGTCGGGCGTGATGCCGAATGGCGCCTCGCGCAGGCCGAAGTGCCTGAGATAGTTCACCGCGCCTGCGATTCCTGTGCGGGACGCGGGGGAATGAAGCGCTCGAGCCGTTCGCGGGTGTCGCCCAGGTCCTGGCGCCAGGTCTGGTCATTCTGGATGATCGTCGTCTTCAACAGGATGACGATTTCCCGCTTGCGCGCCTGGCGGTCCGAATTGCGCAGCAGGACGTTCGAATCCGCGGCGCCCGGGATGCCGGTGCGGGCGTCGCGCACGTCCATGCTCATCAACCCGCCGATGGCGACGATGTTGCCGTCGGTGACGCGCACCACGGTGTCGGACTCGTTCACCGCGGACTTCGCCAGCGGCAGCGTGATCGACGGTATCGAGCCGCCGAGGTCCACCACGCGACGGCTCTCGGTCACCTCGCTGATCGAGGGATGAATGTGCAGCGTGATGTTGTTCAGCTCATCGATCTGTGGCGTGACGTCGAGCATGATGCCCGAGAAGAACGGCGCCACGGTGACCGTGGGCGTCTGCTGCGTAGTAGTTCCCGTGGTCGTGGTGACCGTGGCGACGTTGGTGACGAAGAACTCGTCGGTGCCGACTTTCAGCACCGCCTTCTGGTTGTTGAGCGTGGCAATGCGCGGGCTGGACAGTACCTGGGTGGTGCCCTGGGAGTCGAGGAACTGCAGCAGCGCGGCGAAGTTGGAGGCCTGGAATGCGAGGCCGAACACCGCGCCCGGGTTGGCAGCGAGCGTAGCGGTGGTGGCGAGTGTCCCCAGCTGGGGATTCGCGAAGACGCCGCCGCCGCTGAGCGCCGTCCCGCTGGTGCTGGTGCCGAGCGCGACGTTGTTGCCGACCTGGCCGACCATTCCCCGCGGGCTGGCATGGGTGCGGAACAGCCCCCAGTTGATGCCGGACTGGAAGGCTTCGGCGAGAGTCACTTCGATGATTTTCGCCTCGAGCATCACCTGGCGCTCCACGACCAGCCGCGTCTCGCGCAGGTAATGCTCCACGGCGCGCAGCTCCTGCGGGAACGCGCGTACCAGCGCCACGCCGGACCCCGGCGTCACCACGACGCTGCGCCCATTGCCGCTGCCGACAATCGCATTGAGCGCACTGCGAAGATCGGCCCAGAAATCGCTTACCACGCTGGTCGACACGCGCGTGCTGTCCAGCGACCGCTGGGCGCCGCCGCCGCCGGATGTCTGCGTACCCTGGCCACCTGGAGCCGGAGAGGCGGTCAAAGTCGGACTGGGGGGTCCGCTGGTCCCGGCATTGTCAGCGAGCGAGCCCGACTGCACGCGCAGGTCGCTGGTGCCACGGCGCTGGCCTACAAGGTAGTTGACGAGGTAGATCTTGGTCTGCAGTCCTGCCGGCTGCACGAAGATGCGCGTGCCGTCGATGCGGTAGTCGTAGCCGTAGAGCTCGCGCAGCGAATCCAGCGCCTCCTGTACCGTGACGTCCTTGAGATTGACGGTGATCGTCCCTCCCACCTGCGGATTCAGCAGCATCGAGTAACGCGTGCCGGACGCGATCGCCATGAACACCTGCGCGGCCGGTGCGTTGTTCACCGAAAGATCAAAGCGGGCGTCCATGGGACGCCCCGCCACGCTCGGCATCTCCATGCGCAGCGGCGGCAGCAGGGCCAGATCCGGCACCCGCGCCTGCCGGGGCCCGGGCCCGGCGATCGCCTGGTCCACCTCGGCCCTGATGGCGGGGTCCACACTGGTAGGGCGCGGCGGGGGCGTGGCGCACGCCGAAATCAGTGCTACACCGATCCAGGCAAGAGCTCGATTCATCGGTTATTTCCTTTGTCCGAAGCGGTCGCATCGGCGACGCGTCGCTCGCGCTTGTCCACGCCGGGAATGAGTTGCAACGTCTGCACGCGGTTGGCGTACCTCAGCAGCACCGCGCCTTCCGTGATGCCGGCGACCGTTGCGTCTCCATACCTGGCGCCCAGCGCCACCGCCGTTCCGCTGATCACCGCAACGCGGCGTGATGGCGAGATCAGCACAGACTGCAACTGCGGGCCCGAGCGTGCCGCAGGCGCGCTCGCAGCGCTTTGCGCATTCGTATTCGGCGGCCGGGTCGGGTCGACCAGCGCAGCGGTCTGCGCCGCAGCGGTACCGGCGATGCACGCAGCCAGGCACGACGGGATCACGCGCCTCATACCACCAACCAGGCCTGGTCGAAGCTCAGCGTATAGACGGTCAGCTTGAGCGTCGCCACCGGGTAGCCCGTCACCGACATCTCCGCCCGGCCCCAGTACAGCTGCGTCGAGAGGCCCTCGAGCGCCGCCAGGTAGGCATGCAGGTCGAGATAGCTTCCGGCGAGCGTCAGCTCGACGCCATGCCGGAACACGCGCCGCGCGGCCTGCCCCTGCGATCCCGCCATGTCCGTGATCGGCAGCGTCTTCAGGTCGACCAGACGCAGGCGCCTGTCGCGCTCCAGAATTTCCTCGAGAACCGCGCGCATGCGTTGCGGCGAAGTGAAGCGCCGCTGCTCGCCCGCGATCTTCGCATCAAGCATGGCCAGGTCCGCGCGCAGTTCCGACGCGCGCCTGCGATTCTGCGCGTCGGGTTCGGCGTCCCGCGTGCGCGCCATGCGTTGCAGTTCGGTCTGCACCGTGCGCAACTCGCCCACGCGCTGCGCGACTTCGGCACCCAGCCTGCGCTGCGTGTCGCGCAGCGGTTTGATCAGCACCGCGTTGGCAACGAAAACAAAAATGAGCGCCGCCGCGGCGAACAGCAGGGCGCGCTCGCGCAGCGTCGCGTTGTCGATGCGCTCGGCATAGCGCTTGAGCACGGCCTTCACGGCTTGCCTTTCGCCGCGGCGGGCTGCGCAGGAGCGCTGGCGCGCAACGCAGCGGAGAGATCGAACTCGACATAGCGATCCGGGCCGTTGGCGCCGCTCATCGCGCCGCCTCTCCGCGTCGCCGACTCGTCCTTGGCTGCCAGCTTCAACTCCGTGACCAGACGGCCGCGCATGACGTCCTCTGCATTCAGCGCCTTCAGGTACGCGGGGACCAGGTCGGGATACAGCACGCGTCCCCGGATCTTCAATTCATTGCCGCTCTCGCCGATGCTGAATCCCGTGAGCCAGACACCGCGCATGGCGTGGCGCCCGAACGCGGCGAAATAACGCGAAAAACCAAGCGTGTTGCCGAATTGCCCTCCCTGGATCAGATCAAGCACGGCGATGCGCGCGCGCTGATCCGACTCGAGCCGCGCCACCTCCGCCTCCAGCAGCTTGCTGCGCCCCTGTGCGCCCAGCTTGACGAACTGGTCGCGCTGCGCGGCCAGCTGGCGGCCGTAATCGCCGGCGAGGCGCTCGAGCTCGCGGGTCTGCACCAGCGCGTAGGCGCACAGCACCGCCAGCCCGAGCGCGATCAACCCCAGGCTTTGCGCCATGGTACGCGCCGAGAAATACTTCTCCTGGCGCAGGAACAGCGGGTTGAACAGGTTGATCTGCTGGCTCATGCCGGGCGCCTCACAGCACCTTGGACTCGAGGCGCAGCGCTGCGCCGATCAGGTGGAACAGGCGCCACTCCTCTTCTGCCTCGAGTGCGGCGCGCGCGCCAAAATCGATCGCGGCGGAAAGGCGCGCGCGCTCGACCGGAACATCGAGATTGCCGGCGAGGTGCTCGAGCAAGCCGCTCTCCCCGGGATCCGGCGCCAGCATCAGCCTGGCGATCGGCACATAGGCGAACTGCCGGTCGAAATGGTCGAACGTGCGCTGCAGTTCGAGCAGCACCCGCTGGAACTGCTCCTCGCGCGCCGGGCCGCTGGCGGACAGCAGGTCCTGCATGCCCACCTCGATGCGCCGCGCCAGCATCAGCTCGCGGCGGAAATTGATCGTCAGCAGCCCCTGGTCGCGTCCCATGTAAAGCATCGCCAGGCCGCGCTCGTCGCGTTCGTACAGCGCGGCGACATTGCGCTGCGAGGTCTCCGGAATGTCGATCACCGTGAGCCGAATGCGGGCCGCGTCGAAGCGGCCGATGCAGGCCTGGATCACATCGTTGCGCGCGGTGACCGCGTACATTGATTGGGGGCGCCCGCCGCCCGAGGGGTTGGGTGGCACCGCGAGCAGGTCTACCGTGGCGTCGTCGATGTGGTAGTCCAGCATGTCTTTGATCCGCCAGCGCATCGCCGTCTTCAACTCCGCCGGGGGAACGTTGGGCGCATCCACCAGCAGGATCTGGTACTCCCCCGGCGCAAGCAGCGTCGAGCATTGGTAGCGATCGAAATCGAGCTCTTTTGCCAGTCGCTCCACGTCCTCGAATTCCCCCTCCAGGACGCGAGTGCCGCACCGCTCGATGACGGAGGATCCGCCGGGGACGGACCGGCCATGCACGAAGCTCATCTCGCCCGGACGCAGGCTCACCACGAGCCAGCCAGGTTCACGTGCGCTGCGCGTAAACGGCCATTTCATTCCCGCCCTCGCTCCAACTTCCTGATTTAACTTTAAAATAAAGCAATAAAGGCTTGTTGTCAATGCGTTTTCTGGAAAAAGAGAATATTGCTCCGTATCCAGTTATCGCCCCCTCATTTCGCGATTGTCAGCTGGAGCTGGCGCTCGACGTAACCCGGGACGCCGGCGCCAGGGCAGGCACCCGCGTTGCACCCGGTCGAGGTGATGCGGTAGGCGGTGATCGCGGTACCGCCCTCGGTCTCGGGGCCGAACGAGGTGCAAGTCACGTCAGCGCGAAATGCCGACAAGTCCAGGCTCAAGGGAATGGTTGTGGGGGCGGGACAGATGTCGTCGATCAGCACCCGGTAGGCGCCCCATTCCAGCCCCGCGCGCGCGGCCTGGTAGGCGCGCGCGCCCTGCTCGTCCAGGACGCCGGATTCCACCTGCAGGTTCGACACCGTGAGCAGGTAGCCCCCGATCACCGCCAGCGACACGATGAGGAACAGCGCGAGGATCAGGGCGAAACCTCTCGCCCGGCGGATTATTGGCCTCATGGCGTGTTGTTCACGTGCACCGCGTGATACAGGCTGACCGTCTCGGTCGCTCCGTCGAACAGCGCCCGCTGCAGCGTGATGCGCATCGTCAACAGGCCCAGTTGCGGACCGATGGCCGAATACTGGAAATCGCAGCCGGTGGCGTTCTGCACATGCTCCGCAATAAGTGCGCCGCCGACAAAACCGGTCGGCTGCCCCGCCGTGATCGCATAGCCGGAATGGCGCAGTATGCGGCCCGAGGACGTATCGCACTCGTAAGTGACCGGCCCGGAAATGGCGTAGAAGCGCCTGCCCGGCGAGTCGTGCGGCGCCCGCTGGAAGGTCGTCGAAGCAAACTGGATTCGATCGCGGCCGGCCTCGGAGGCGTCGAACGCGGTGATCAGCGATCGATTGAGCGTGCCAGCGGTCTGGTATGCGTTCTGGTCCGCAAGGCCGTAATTGTTGAGCACCAGCTGGTCACTGTTGACCACTATGGCATCCGGCACTTTGCCTATGGTCTTGAAGCAGGTGTCGGGAAGGTCGAAAGACAACTGATCGTTGCCGGGCGCGGGGAGCGCAGGGTCGTCATTGGCGCAGTCGGTGCCGGCTGCCGCGCCGCCGCCCTCCGCGCGGTAGCGGCCCGCGGTGCGCACGGCGATGAACTCAACGAACACCGAACTTCCCGACGTGGCGGTACGCACGCTGTTGGGCAGTGCGAGCTTCACGTCGCGGCCGATGCGTTGCATCGCATTGTCGGCGATGTCGGTCAGTTCGGCGCGCAGAGCCAGGTCCGTGCTCTGGCGAATGGGGCTGAGGAAAAAGGAGACCGCGGCGAGGATGATGCCGACGAGCACGATCGCCACCACCAGCTCGATCAGTGTCACACCGCGTTCAGGGCGAATTGGGCGCATACCTGAGGCGGTAGCCTTGGAGCCGTACCTGGACATTGGCGGGGCCGGTTACGGTGATCGTAATGCGCAGGGCGGCGTCCGCCGGAACCGCGCCGGAGAAGTCGCCGCCGGCGTTCGCGATCGCCACCGACGCCGAATAACCGGTGAGCCCCGCGACCGGAACGTTATTGATGTCCTGAATGCTTCCCGCCATTGCGAAGCCGTTGTAGTCGCTGACGTTGTCGTAGAAGCTTGGCCCGTACCGCGTCTCGGCGCCCTCCGTGCCGATGACTTCCGGGGTGCCGCATGGCGGCGTCGGTGCGGTGAACACGTTGGCGTCATCCGGATCGCACAGTGTGAACGGCCGCAGCTGGATCTCCTCCATCAGCGAATTGGCGATGGCCACCGCCTGCTTGCGCACCACCGGGTCGACGCTGGCGAGCGTCAACTGGTTGTACAACACGGCCATCCCCGCAATACCGATGCCCAGCACCACGATGAAGACCACCACCTCGATCAGCGACAACCCGCGCTGCCGGCTACTGGACATAGCCGGTCTCCGCATTGACGGTGATCGTCCTGGCGCCGACCGTGACGATAGCCGCAGCGCTCGGCTGCCCGAGGCCGTTGAAGCGGAACGGGTTCGGCGCCGCGCTCAAGGCCACCCCTGCCGGCGCAGCAATCACGACCTGGCTACCGGTGGCTAGATCCGACACGGGCGTCACAGTGATCGCGCAACTTGCGTCGCCGTAGAACAGCCGCAAATTCGGCGCTGCGACCGAAACGAACACGCAGCGGCGCTGCGCAACCGCAGTGCGCTGCGCATAGCGCACGGTCGACCGGGCCTGTTCATGAAACCAGGCGGCGTCGATTTCGGGCTGGTTGAACTGGGGAATGGCGATGGCCGCGAGGATGGCGGTGATCACAATGACGATCACCAGTTCGGCCAGCGTGAAGCCCCGAACGCGGTGCCAGGTCATTGCGCGGTCTCAAGCAGCTCGCGCTCGCGACGCACGTCCCGATTCAAAGGCGCGAGCGCCTCGGCCTGCGCCAGCCACGCCTGCAGCGTGCTGCGATCGGCCGGTGCGTCGAGCAGTGCGCGATAGCGGCGATGCACGGAAATCTTTCCCAGCAGATTCCTGACCTCCAGCGGATTGGCGTCGAAGCCGGCGCCATAGGCTTCGGCGGCGAGGCGTGCCGCTTCGCGCTTGCCGGCGTCTGCTGCCTGCGCGTCCCAGAACTGTCCTGCGTACCAATGGTACCGCCAGTCCGCGGGCTCGATGCGCCGGGCCGCCCCGATCCAGAACGCGGCACTCTGCCCGTCCCCGGCTGCGGATTGCCGCAGACCCCATGCCGCGGCCGCCTCCGCCACGACCGGCCGCAGCAGGGTCAAGCCGGCGATGAGGATGACGCCCGTACGCGCCGCGCGACGCCAGGGCCGCGACTTCCAATCCGGTGCAAGCGCCACCCGCGACTCGTCAAGCTGGCGGTCCAGTGCGCCAAGAAGGGCTCCGTAAAGGAGGAGGCATGCCGGGATGTAGAACGGAAAATCGACCAGCGCATGGCATGCCATCGCTGTCAGTGCCGATGCGGCCGCAATTGCGGCAGGCTGCAGATCCGCCCGTAAAGCCGGGATCCTGCGGTAGGCGGTCAGTGCGGGTAGCCAGGCAAGCGCAAGCAGCGCCGCCAGTCCCAGAGGACCCAGCTCCTGCAGGGTTTGCAGGTAGTCGTTGTGCACGAACCAGGTTTCGTTCGACTCGCCATAGCTCGGAACCTGCGCGCGGCCTTGTTCCAGCGTATAGCGGAACGTCAGGTAGCCTGTTCCGGTGAGCGGGCGTTCGCGCCAGGCATTCCAGGACAACGCATAAAGCTCGACCCGGGACAGCGAGGACTCGGCACGGGCCTGGTCGGTCGGCACGGGCAGTCCTTGCGCAGGCCATGCGCGCAGCGCCGCGGCCACGACCCAGCCCGCAGCGAGCACTGCCAGCGCGAGCCCGAGGTCACGCAGCAGGAATCGCCTGGCGCGCATGCTGAAGATCGTCGCGGCTCCCATGCCTGCGGCCAGGGCGATCAGCCCGCCACGGCTGTCGGCGGCGAACAATCCAGCGGCAAGCAGACTGCCAAGCGCAAGCATTGCCGCGCGGCGTCGGCCGGCAATACACAACGCCAGCACGGGAACCAGCAGCAGATTGAGGACGGCGGCGTAAGTGGCAGGCGTCTCGAAGAGCGCCTGCGCGCGCGCCATCCCAAGCGGACCGATCTGCACAAGGCCCCAGGTGCCAAGCAGCGCGCCCAGGCCAATCGCGGTGACGGCGGCAGTCAGCAAACCCCGATCGTCGAATCGACGCGCGACGATGAAACCGAGCGCGAGCAGTAGCGGCAGAAACAGGCCCGCGGGCGTATAGGCAGTACTGATAAAAAACACGTTTGAAGCGACCAGAAGGGCGTAGGCCAATACGGCAAGCGATAGCCAGGAAAGCGCGTAGCTGCTCGCAGGTCTGGTACCGCCCGCCGCCGCCAGCGCCAAGGCAGATACCGCCCACGGCGTAACGTAGCCAAGCCGGGAGGCGGCGCATGCGAATACAAGCGCCACAAAAACAAAGGGGGCCACGAGGGCCCCCTTTACTTCAAGCGAACGCGCTATCGGCTCCAAATACCCACGGCTAGCTGCAAAGCGTGGCCGGGATGGGTGGCGCGCAGAGCAGCGAGAATTGCGGCGCTGCAGTGGTCGGCACATCAGCGGTAAGCGCGTTGCAGGCCGCGCCGGAGATCTGAACACCCGAGGACGCAGAGTTGACTGCGTCACGCAGTATTACGGCAGTCGTCGGGGCCCTGTTCGAGGCGAAATGAATTACCGCCTGCGATTGCACTGCACCGCAAGCGCCCTGCGCTACCGCTTGTCGCGCACTGGTGGCGACATCGATGAACTGGGGCACGGCAACGGCGGCAAGAATGCCCAGAATCACGATCACCACCACAAGTTCAATCAAAGTGAAGCCCGCTTGCACTAATTTGCGCATGACTGTCATTCCTCCCGACGTGTTGGATTTGCCGGCGGGGAACCGCGATTCCCCAGCCTCCCTCTTATCTTTACGGCCGTTACTCTACCCCCGGCAAAAAGAGTCCGCAACCTCCCTTTGTCAATACGAGTCAATCGGTTCCCGCAACGAAGCTAGAAACGTTGTGAGAATTCTCACGGTACTGGCTCCCAGCGTGTACCGCCCGTTTGCCGGATTGTGACCCCGGCATACGTATTCTTCGACGTCTTCTGCACCTCCACCCGAAAGCGCAGCCCCGCCGCATCCCCCTCATCGAGCTCGGGGTGGAGATAGCGCCTCAGTTTTGGCACGTAGACCAGTTCCCGGCGCAGGCGGTCAAAGACCCATTTCCCTTGCGCCGCATCACCGGGAGGAACGCCTGCAAACTCCCCCAGGTAATTGGCCGACTGGACCTGTGCTGCCGCGAACGGGCTCTGGTCCTGAAGCGCCTCCAGCGCCTCGTACTCCCCGCGCAACGCATGTAGCGCCACGCGTGCATACAGGCCCGCATGCAGCCGGCTGAGAGTGGCCTCCATTGCCGTCTTCTCCGCCACCTCGGCGTAGGTGAGCAGCCGCTCCAGGAGCACCGCCGCCAGCACTGCCGCGATCACCACGTAGAGCGCGGACTGGAGGTAGTTCCGCTGTCGGTAGCCGGGAATCACGCGAGCGTGCCGGGCCCCGCCCGGGTCACTTCTTCAGGAGCACGTTGCCCAAGCCCCAGAGCGGCAGGAACACGCCCAGCGCCAGGATCAGCACCATCACCCCCAACACGATGGTCAGGATCGGCTCGATGTTGGCCGCCAGGTTCCTGATGTCGTAGTCCACCTCGCGCTCGTACATGTCGGCGACTTCGGTCATCAGCTCGTCGATCTCGCCGGTCTCCTCGCCCACCGAAATCATCTCCAGCACCACCGGCGTGAAGATGCCGGCGGCGGTCGCGGTGCGCAGCACGCTCTCGCCGCGCTCCACGCCGTCGCGCATGTTGTGGATGCGCAGCGCCATGTACGAGTTGGCCACCACCTCCGCCACCACCGACATCGCCTGCACGATCGGCACACCCGCGCGCACCGCCAGCGCCATCCCGCGCGCGAAGCGCGCCAGCGTCGCGCGCAGGATGATGGGCCCGGCAAGGGGCAGGCGCAGTTTCCAGCGGTCCCACTGATAGCGCCCCTGCTCGGTGCCGAGGTACATCTGCGCGCCGAAAAACCCCGCCACCAGCGCCACCAGCATCGCGGGCCAATACGCCAGGAAGAAGTTCGAGGTACCGATCAGCACCTGCGTAAGCAGCGGCAGAGGCACTTTCTGCGACTCGAAAATCCTGGCGAAGGCCGGGATCACCGCGAAATTCACCACCGCCACGGCAACGGCGATCACCACCAGCACGATGATCGGATAGCGTACCGCCGACTTGATGCGGTCGCGGATCTCCTTGTCGAACTCCATGTACTCGAACATGCGGTTGAACGACTGGTCGAGCTCGCCGGTCGCCTCGCCGATGCGGATCACGCTGATGAAGAACGGGCTGAAAACGTGCGCATGAGCGCGCATGGCCGCCGACAATTCGCGGCCCGAATCGAGGCTGGTGCGCAGATCGCCGATCACCCCGGCGAGCGAGCGGTTGTTGGTGGACGCCTGCAATCCGGCCAGCGCACGCATGATCGGCACGCCGGCCTTGAGCAACGCATACATCTGCCGCGAGAACAGCATCACGTCGACGTCGCTGATGGGCGGCGCGGTAAGCCGGCGCCACCACTCGGGCGCCTCGAGTGCGGGGCCCTCGCCCGACGGCGCAATCTCGACCGGGGTCACGCCGATGGCGAGCAGCTGGTCGGCGACGGCGCCGGAATCGGCGCCTTCCAGCTTGCCGCTGACCAGGCCGCCGCGTGCGTCGCGGCCGCGATAGGCGAAACTCGGCACCCTACTCGTCCACCTGCGTCGCCACTTTGAGAGCCTCGGCGACCGTGGTGCGGCCCGCGAGGACCAGCTCGAGCACGCGATCGGTGAGGCGCGCGCCCTCGAGCTGCGGCCGCGCCGCTTCGCCGAACGCGTTGGGATCGCGCGCCATCGCCGCGCGCGCGAGGTCCGGGGTCATCTCCAGCATTTCGTAGACGCCCATGCGCCCGGCGAAGCCGGAGCCGTTGCAGTGCGAGCAGCCGCGGCCGTGGAAATACTTGCGAGTGGCATAGTCCGCCCCGGCCTCCGCCGCCAGCCAGCGCGACTCGTAGGCGTCGGGCCGGTACCCGGTGTTGCAGGACTCGCAGTTCAGGCGCACCAGACGCTGCGCCACCACCGCGTGCAACGAGGTCGCCACCATGTAGCTGGGCGCGCCCATGTCGATCAGGCGGATCGGCGTGCTGACCGCGTCCTTCGTATGCAGGGTGGAGAACACCAGGTGGCCGGTAAGCGCGGCGCGCAGCGCAATCTGCGCCGTGTCCTCGTCCCGGATTTCGCCGACCAGGATGATGTCCGGGTCCTGGCGCAGCGCCGAGCGCAGCACGCGGGCGAAACTCAGCTCGATCTTCTCGTTCACCTGCACCTGGTTGATGCCCGGCAAGCGGTATTCCACCGGGTCTTCCACGGTGATGATCTTGCGCTCGGGCGTGTTCACCTCCGAGAGCGCGGAGTACAGGGTCGTGGTCTTGCCGCTGCCCGTCGGGCCGGTCACCAGGACCATGCCGGCAGTGCGCTGGATGATCTCGCGAAAGCGCTCCAGCATCGTCTGCGGCATGCCCAGGCTGTCCAGCGTTTGCATCGAGGCACGCCGGTTGAGCAGGCGCAGCACCACCGACTCGCCGTGCTGCGTCGGCATGGTGGACATGCGCACGTCGACCTTCTGCTCGCGCACGATGACGTTGAGCCGCCCGTCCTGCGGCAGGCGCTTCTCCGAGATATCCAGTCCCGCCATCAATTTCAGCCGCAGCGCCAGCGCGGGCGCGATCTTCGGGTCGGCCTCGGTTTGCGGATTGAGCGCGCCATCGATGCGAAAGCGGATCTGCAGGCGGCCTTCCTGCGGCTCGATGTGCACGTCGGACGCGTTCACCTGGATCGCGTCCTCGAATACGCTTTGCAGCAGCTTCACGACCGGCGCGTCCTCGGCGCCGGCGCCGAGCGCGCCGAAGTCCACGTAAGAGTCGCCGACGTCGCGCTCCAGCTCCTTGGCGAGGCCGCTGATCTCCTCGGTGCGCCGGTAGACGCGGTCCACGGTCTGCAGCAGCGCCGACTCGCTCACCACCGCGACCTCCATGTCGCGCTGCAGAATCCTGCCCAGCTCATCGTAGGCAAAGAGGTCGGTCGGGTCGGCCATGCCGACGAGGATGCTGGCGCGGCGGTCTTCCAGCACGATGGCGCGAAAGCGCCGCGCCTGCGCCTCGGGCAGGCGCCGCACCGCGTCTTCGTTCAGGTTGTGGAACTTCAGATTGACGTACGGGATGTTCAGCTGGCGCGAGATGGCTTCGCAGATCTGATCGTCGTTGACGAAACCCTGCTCGACCAGCACACGGCCAAGCTTGCGCCCGCTTTTTTTCTGCTGCTCGAGCGCGATCTTCAGCTGATCCTGCGAGATGGCCTTCTGCGCGACGAGCACGTCGCCGAGGCGGATCTTTTCCGGACGTCCCATGGCGCGGCTCCCTGGCACAACGGCGCCGCGTATTATCCGTCAATCCAGCTAGGCGCAGCCCCGCCGCGGAGGAGGAGGGAGGAGGAAACCGCGGCGGGGCCTGCCTATTCGGGTGTTCAGTGGGGGCGCAGTCTCGCGTCGGTGCATTCGGCCGCGGTGCTGCGCACCTGGCGGACGGCGCCCGAGACCTTCGCGGCGACGGCCGCAAAGAATCTGGCAAACGCCTTGCCCATCACGCGCGCCCGTTCCTGGCGCGCCTGGCGCTCGATGTCGACCCAGGCGTTGTAGGACAGGGGCAGGCGCATCGTGGCTCTCATGTGCTTCTCGATCTGCTCGATTTCGTATGCGTTCATCGCAATTCCTCTTGCAGTGCCTACTGCGGTGCAGCAAATATACGGCTTTGCGGGCGAGTATAGAATAGTCATGAATGTCAAAACTCTTTTGTGTGTAGCACAACAATATGCGCGACGTAGTGCATGGCATGCCGGTGTTCTGCAAGGTGGTACAGGCGGGCAGCCTGTCGGCGGCCGCGCGCGAGCTCGGCATTTCGCCCGCGGTGGTGAGCCGCACGCTGGCGGCGCTCGAGGCAAGGCTCGGCGTGCGGCTCGTCAACCGCACCACCAGGAGCCTGCATCTTACCGATGAGGGAGCGAGCTATTTCGAGACCTGCACGCGCATCCTCGCCGAGATCGAGGAGGCGGACGCCGCGGTGACGTCGCGGCGCGTGGAGCCGCAGGGCGTGCTCAAAGTCGCGCTGCCCGCCGCCTTCGGCCACACGCACATCACGCCGCTGATCCCCCGGTTCGCCGAGCGCTACCCCAAGATCGACCTGGCGCTCTCGCTCTCGGACCGCACCATCAACCTGATCGAGGAAGGCTTTGACCTTGCCATCCGCATCGCCGAGCTGAAGGATTCCTCGCTCGCCGCGAGGAAGCTCGCGCCCAACCGGCGCGTCGTCTGCGCGAGCCCCGCCTATCTCAGGCTGCACGGCGCGCCGGAGACGCCGCAGGACCTCGCCAGGCACAACTGCCTGGTGGCCACCTGGGAACAAGGCTTCGCCATGACCTGGGAGTACAAGAATCCGGTGGGCAAGCGCGGCACAGTGCGCGTCACCGGCCGCTACGCCTGCGACAACTGGGAGGTGCTGCGCGAGTGGGCGGTGGCGGGACTGGGCGTGGCGCTCAAATCCACGTGGGACGTGCGCAAGCACCTCGAGGACGGGTCGCTGGTGCCGCTGCTGCCGGGCTACGATTTCGGCACGGACGTGGGCATCTATGCCGTGTACCCGCACCGCCGCCACCTGCCGGCGAAGACGCGCGTATTCATCGATTTCCTCGCCGAGTCCTTCGGGCCCGAGCCGTATTGGGATCAACCCGCTGCGGACAAGCCCGCGCCGCGAATCAAGGCGCGCGCCGCTGTCTAAGCTTGTGTTAGAACAGCTCTAGTTATGGAGGCAGGCCGATGAACGCACCCGTGGATACCGCCGCCCTCGCCAGGGTTTCCCTCGATGACAAGTACACGCTGGAAAAGGGCAAGGTGTTCCTCACCGGCACCCAGGCCCTGATCCGGCTCCTGTTGCTGCAGCGCGAGCGCGACCAGCGCGCCGGCCTCAATACCGCGGGGTTCGTGTCCGGCTACCGCGGCTCGCCGCTCGGCGGTCTCGACCAATCGCTGTGGCGCGCGCAGCAGCACCTCGAATCGCACCACGTCAGGTTCCAGCCCGGCGTCAACGAGGATCTCGCCGCCACCGCGATCTGGGGCGCGCAACAGGTCGGCATGTTCGCGGGCGCGAAGTATGACGGCGTGTTCGGCATGTGGTACGGCAAGGGCCCCGGCGTGGACCGCTGCGGAGACGTGTTCAAGCACGCGAACTCCGCGGGCACCTCCAGGCACGGCGGAGTGCTGGTACTCGCGGGCGACGACCACGCGGCCAAGTCCTCCACGCTTGCCCATCAGAGCGAGCACATCCTGAAAGCCTGCTGCATCCCCGTGCTCAATCCCGCGAACGTACAGGACTACCTCGATTTCGGCTTGCACGGCTATGCCATGAGCCGGTATTCGGGCCTGTGGATCGGCTTCAAATGCGTCACCGACGTGGTGGAGTCCGGCGCTTCGGTGATCGTCGATCCCGAGCGCGTGCGGGTGCAGCTGCCTGCGGATTTCGCCATGCCGGAAGGGGGCTTGAATATCCGCTGGCCGGACGGTTTTCTGGAGCAGGAAATGCGGCTCCTCGACTGGAAGGTGTACGCGGCGCTCGCCTACGTGCGCGCCAACGGCATGGACCGCATCGTGTGGGAATCGCCCAACGCCAGGTTCGGCATCATCACCACGGGAAAGAGCTTCGGCGACACCATGCAGGCGCTCGCCGACCTCGGCATCGACGAGCGTGTCGCGCGCGACATCGGGCTGCGCGTCTACAAGGTGGCGATGACCTGGCCGCTCGAGCCCCAGGGCGCGCGGCGCTTCGCGCAGGGGCTGGAGGAGATCCTCGTGGTCGAGGAGAAGCGCCAGTTGATGGAGTACCAGATCAAGGAAGAGCTCTACACCTGGGATGCGGGAAAGCGCGCGCCGCGCGTGGTCGGCAAGTTCGACGACAACGGCGAGTGGAGCCGTGCCGAAGGCCAGCCTGCCGGGACGTGGCTCCTGCCCGCGCACTACGAGCACAACCCGTCGATCGTGGCGCGCGCCATCGCCAAGCGCCTGGAAAAGCTCGGGCTCGCGGCGCAGCTCGGAGCGCAATTCAGGGAGCGCCTGGCGTTCCTCGACTTCAAGGAAAAAGCGCTCGCCAGGCCACGCGTCACCACGGTGCGCCAGCCCTACTTCTGCTCCGGCTGCCCGCACAACACCTCCACGCGCGTGCCCGAGGGCAGCCGGGCCACCGCGGGGATCGGTTGCCACTTCATGGCAGTGTGGATGGACCGCAATACCTCCACCTTCACGCACATGGGCGCGGAAGGCGCGCCCTGGATCGGGCAGGCGCCGTTCACCGAGGAGAAGCACATCTTCGCCAACCTCGGCGACGGCACTTACTTCCATTCCGGGCTGCTCGCGATCCGCGCCGCCGTGGCGGCCAGGGTCAGCATGACCTACAAGATCCTCTACAACGACGCCGTGGCGATGACCGGCGGCCAGCCCCACGACGGGCCGCTCGACCCGGCGATCATCTCGCGCCAGATCGCCGCCGAGGGCGTGAAGCCCATCGTCATCGTGACCGACGAGCCGGAGAAATACCCCGCGGGCACCGACTGGGCGCCGGGCGTCACGATCCGGCATCGCGACGAACTGGACACCGTGCAGCGCGAACTGCGCGAGCAGCCCGGCGTCTCGGCGCTGATCTACGACCAGACCTGCGCCTCGGAAAAGCGCCGGCGCCGCAAGCGCAATACCTACCCGGATCCCGCCAGGCGCGCGGTGATCAACGAGATGGTGTGCGAAGGCTGCGGCGATTGCAGCGACAAGTCCAATTGCCTCTCGGTCGAGCCGCTGGAAACCGAATTCGGCAGGAAGCGCACCATCAACCAGTCCAGCTGCAACAAGGATTTCTCCTGCGTGAAGGGCTTTTGCCCGAGTTTCGTCACCGTGGAAGGCGGGCAACTGAAGAAAGGCAAGTCCGGCGCGCGTACCGGCGGCGAAGACTTCCCCGCGCTGCCGGAGGCGACGCCTGCCGGGCTGCAGGAGCCCTGCGGCGTCCTGGTCACCGGCATCGGCGGCACCGGCGTCATCACCATCGGCCAGATCCTCGGCATGGCGGCGCACCTCGAAGGCAAGGGCGTATCGGTGCTCGACATGTCGGGCCTGGCGCAGAAGTACGGGGCGGTGATGTCGCACGTGAAGATCGCGGCCAGCGCGAGCGAGCTGCACGTGGCGCGTCTGGGCACGGGCGACGCGCGGCTGGTCATCGGCTGCGACCTGGTGGTGAGCGCGAGCGGCGATGCGCTCGAAAAGATGAGCGCCGGGCGCACCCGCGCGGTGTTGAACGCCACCACCTCGCCCACCGCGGCCTTCGTGAAGAATCCGGACTGGCAGTTGCCGGGCTCGGACCTGCATCACGACATTGCCGAAGCCTGCGGCGGCAAGAACGTCGATTTCGTGCCCGCGGCGCAGATCGCCACGGCGCTGATGGGCGACTCGATCGCCACCAACATGTTCATGCTCGGCTACGCCTGGCAAAAGGGCTGGGTGCCGCTCGGGCGCGCGGCGCTCGAGCGCTCGATCGAGCTGAACGGCGTCGCGGTCGATTTCAACAAGCAAAGCTTCCTCTGGGGACGGCGCGCCGCGGTCGATCTGGAGCGCGTGCGGCGCATTGCCATGCCCGCGGACGTGACCCGGATCGGCGAGCACTTCTCGCGCAACCTGCAGGAGCTGGTGGAGCGGCGCGCGCAGTTGCTCACCGGGTACCAGAACGCGGCCTACGCGACGCGCTACCAGGTGCTCGTCGGGCGGGTGCGCATCTCGGAACAGGACAAGGTCGGCGGCACCAGGCTCGCGGAAGCCGTGGCGCGCTACTACGCCAAGCTCCTCGCCTACAAGGACGAGTACGAAGTGGCCCGGCTCTACGCCTCGGGCGAGTTCATGAAGAAGATCGAGGGCATGTTCGAAGGCGACTACAAGGTGAACTTCCACCTCGCTCCGCCGCTGCTCGCCAGGCCCGACCCGGTGACGGGCGAGCCAAGAAAGATGCAGTTCGGGCCGTGGATGATGCGCGCCTTCGGCCTGCTGGCCAAATTGCGCTGGCTGCGCGGCACGCCGCTGGACATCTTCGGCCGGACCAAAGAACGGCGCATGGAGCGCTCGCTGATCGAGGACTATGAGAAAACGCTGGACGCGCTGCTGCAAGGTCTTACGCGCGACAACCTCGCGCTGGCGATCGAGATCGCGTCGCTGCCCGAGTCGATCCGCGGCTACGGCCACATCAAGGCGAAAAGCGTGGACGCGGCGCGCAGGAAGCAGGCGGAACTCCTGGCGCGCTACCAGGCGGCGCCGGTGCGCGCCGCCGCCTGAATTCTACAGTTCGTACCTCGAGCCTTCGGCGCCCATCACCGCCGGCTCGACGATCGAGCGCGGCAGGTGCGGGACGAACAGTTCGATGAACTCGTAGGCGTAGCGCCTCAGGTAGGCGCCGCGCTTGATGCCCAGGCGCGTGGTGCTCGATTCGAACAGGTGGCCTGCGTCCAGCGCCTTCAGCCCCAGGTCGCGCTTCGCGTTGAAGGCCATCGCCGCCATGATCCCCACGCCCAGGCCTAGCTCTACATAGGTCTTGATCACGTCCGCATCGAGCGCAGTGAGCACTACCTTCGGCTTCAGCCCGCGCTGCTCGAAGGCCTTCTCGACGAGATTGCGGTTGGCGAACGCGAAGTCGTAGGTGACGATCGGGTACTTGGCCACCGCTTCGAGGGTGAGCGGCTTTACTTTGCCCAGGGGATGGCGCGCCGGCACCACGACGCAACGGTTCCACTGGTAGCAGGGCAGCGACACCAGCTCCGGGTAGAGCGCGATCTGCTCGGTGGCGACGGCGAACTCCGCTTCGCCGCGCATCACCATTTCGCAGATCTGCGTAGGGTTGCCCTGGTGGATGAAGAGCTGCACGTCGGGGTAGCGGCGCTTGAACGCCGCCACCGCCCTGGGCAGCGCGTAGCGCGCCTGGGTGTGCGTGGTGGCGATGGTGAGGGACCCCAGCTTCTCGTTGGCGAACTCCTCGCCGGCGCGCTTCATGTTCGCGGCCTCGGCGAGGATGCGCTCGGCGATCGCCAGCACGGCGCGGCCCGGCTCGGTGAGGGCCGTCAGGCGCTTGCCGTGGCGCGCGAAGATTTCCACGCCCAGCTCTTCCTCGAGCGCCTTGATCTGCTTGGATACGCCGGGCTGCGAGGTGAACAGCGCCTCGGCCGCCGCGGAGATGCTCAGGTCCCGGCGGGCGAC
>CAZOSA010000014.1:0-22396 GCA_964582155.1 uncultured Enterobacteriaceae bacterium
GCCAGGCGCCGGTGGCGAGCACGCCGGCGACGAAACCCACCGAGCCCCACAGCCGTATCGGGCCGTAGCGCTCGGTGCGCGCGCCGAGCGAACCCAGCGTCAGCGCTTCGACCAGGGGCAGCGCCCCGGCCGAAAGCAGGCTCATCACCAGCATGATCGCGACGACGCCCGCGTAACCGTCCACCCAGTGCATCAGGCCGAATCCGGCCAGCAGCACGGCGGCGGAGAACACGACGATGCCGCGCGCCGCGCCGCTTCGATCGGCCAGCCAGCCCCAGATCGCCGGCGCGACGACGCGCGCCAGCTGCGGCATCGCCAGCACTACCGCGATCTGGCCGGCGCCGTAGCCGCGCGCGGCCAGGTACAGCGCGAAATACGGCACCAGCGCGCCGGCGTACAGGAAATAGGCGAAAAAGTACGCCGACAATCGCAGCGCGGGAGACATCGCGGCGCATGTTACCCAGTCCGCGCGGCAAGGTCGTGCTATAAACGCGCGCCATGCCGGGCATCGTGCCGTCGCGCGCCGCGTTTTACCTGCTGTTCACCGTCTCGGGATTCGCCGGCCTCATCTACGAATCCATCTGGACGCACTACCTAAAGCTGTTCCTCGGGCATGCCGCCTATGCCCAGTCACTGGTGCTGGTCGTGTTCATGGGCGGCATGACCCTGGGTGCTGCGATCTGCGCCCGGATTTCCACGCGCCTGAACAATCCCCTCGCCGGTTACGCCCTGGCCGAGGCCGTCGTCGGCCTGTGCGCGCTCGGTCTGCACGAGGTCTTCGTTGCCGTCACCGGCTGGTCCTACGCGAGCTTGCTGCCGGGACTGGGCTCGGAAGGACTGGTGCTTGGCGCCAAGCTCGCCGTGTCCTGCCTCTTGATCCTGCCGCAATCCGTGCTGCTGGGCGCAACATTTCCGCTGATGTGCGCCGGGCTGGTGCGCGCGCACCCGACGGCGCCGGGCGAATCCGTGGCGATGCTCTACTTCACCAACAGCCTGGGCGCCGCCGCGGGCGTGCTCGCCAGCGGTTTCCTGCTGATCGAATGGTTCGGCCTGCCCGGCACCTTGCGCACCGCCGGCGCCATCAACCTGGCGCTCGCCGCCGCAGTGTGGCTGCTGGCGCGACCGATGCGCGCGCCGGCGCTCGCTGCGCGCCATGGCGGCGACGTGCGCGCGCTGAACCTGATGCTCGCGGTCGCCTTTCTCACCGGGTTGGCTTCATTCATCTACGAAATCAGCTGGATCCGCATGCTGTCGCTGGTGCTGGGCTCCTCGACCCACTCCTTCGAGCTCATGCTGTCGACATTCATCCTCGGCCTGGCACTCGGCGGCTACGCGGTGCGCCGGCGCGTCGACGCCAGCGCCGCGCCGGAGCGGCTGCTCGGCTGGGTGCAGGTGGTGATGGGGCTGCTGGCCCTGGCGACTCTACTGGTCTACGACCGCAGCTTCGAACTGATGGAATATCTGATGGGGGGCCTGGCGCGCAACGACGCAGGCTACTTCCTGTTTAATCTCTCCGGCCAGGCGATCGCGGCGCTGGTGATGCTGCCCGCAACCTTTTGCGCCGGCATGACGCTGCCGCTCATCACCGGCACGCTGTTGCGCCACGGCGCCGGCGAAGGCGCGATCGGCCAGGTCTACGCGGCGAACACCCTGGGTGCGATCGCCGGCGTAATGTTCGCGGTGCACATCGGGCTTCCTGTACTCGGCCTGAAGGGCGCGCTGGTCGCTGGCGGCCTGGTGGACGCCGCGCTCGGGCTGTACCTCCTGTACCAGTACGCCCCTGCACGTGCGCAGTTCGCTGGCGCCGCGGTGGCCTGTGCCGCCTTGTTCACTGCGATGGCGGCCTGGTTCCAGCTGGACGTCAACAAGATGACCGCTGGTGTGTTTCGCTACGGCGACCTGGAAACCTCACGCGATGCGAAGATCCTGTTCGAGAAGGACGGCAAGACCGCGACCGTGCACCTGGTGCAGTACAGCTCCGCGACCAGCATCCGCACCAACGGCAAGTCCGACGGCTCGATCAACCTTACGGGCGATGCAGAGCGCGACCGCGGCACCGACGAGATCACCATGGTGCTGACCGGTGCCCTGCCGCTGGCGCTCAATCCCGATGCGAAAAGCGCCGCCGTGATCGGCATCGGCACCGGCCTCACCACGCACACCCTGCTGCAAAGCCTGGACCTCGAGCGCGTCGAGACCGTGGAGATCGAGTCGGCGATGACCGAGGCCGCGCGCGGCTTCCTGCCGCGCAACGCGGCAGCTTTCGCCGACCCGCGCAGCGAAATCCGCATCGACGATGCCAAGAGCTACTTCGCGTCTCGCAGCCGGCGCTACGACATCATCGTCTCGGAGCCCTCCAATCCCTGGGTGAGCGGCGTGTCGAGCCTGTTCACGCGCGAGTTCTATCGGCGCATCCGCGACCACCTCGCGCCCGGCGGCATGCTGGTGCAGTGGTTCCAGCTTTATGAGATCGACGCATCGCTGCTGGCCTCGGTGCTGCGCGCCCTGGGCGAGGAGTTCGCGCACTATGCCGTGTACGCGCCCAGCGACCATGACGTGCTGATCGTGGCGGGCGAATTGGCGCCGCCGGCACCCCAGGCGCGGGTATTCCAGCACCCAGGTCTCGCCAGGGAACTGCGCAACGTGCACCTGCCCTCGGTGGGCGACATTGACGCCCGCTATCTCGGCAGCCGCGCCACGCTCGAGCCGCTGTTCGCGAGTTACGGCGCGCGCGCCAATTCCGACTATTACCCGGTGCTCGATCTGAACGCGGCACGCCATCGCTTCACGGAAAAGAGCGCCACTGACTTGGTGGCGCTGCTCAACCTCGGCATCCCGGTGCTCGAACTGCTCGAGCCCGGCTTCAGGCGACGGCCGATGAACCCGCTGCACCAAGGCGCGTACTCCTTCACCCGGATCGAGAACGCCCGCCAGGCCGCTTATGCGCACGAATTCCTTCTGCGCTCCGTCCCGCCCGTCCCGGAGGGCATCCCGACCCAGCTGCAGAAGGATCTCGAAGTGGTGAAGCTGCGGCTGCTGGAATGCCACAACCCGCGCGCGTTCGACGTCTGGCTGCACAGCCTGCTGCGGGTCGCCCAACAGGTGAATCCTGTGCTGCCTGCCCCGGAGGCGCAGGCGCTGTGGGCGCGTATCGCCGGCGCGCAGTGCGTACGCACCTTGCCCGATTTCCAGCGCCGATGGATTGCTCTGTTCCGCGCGGTCGGCGCGCGTGACGCTGCCGCGATGGCGGATCTCGCCGCCGCGCTGCTCGACGACACACCCGAACTGCATGCCGAGGCGCGGGAGTACCTGCTGATGGCGGGAATGGCCGGCGCCATCGCGTCCAAGCGCTTCGCGTTTGCGCGCAAGCTCTGGGACGATCAGCTGGCGCGGCTTTCCCGTGTTGCGGGCCAGCCCGTATTCCGGCTGCTGCGCTGTCACGCCGAGCCGGGGAGCGCGGCGCAATGCGCCGGCGCGTTCCGCGATTACGCCGAGGACTGAGCACCGTCCCGGCCGGTCCGGACCCGCTACCCTGCCGGCTTGCGCCGCTGCGCGGCCGGCCCGAGGCCCGCGTAAGGATTGCGCCCGGTGCGGAATTCGACGCGCATGGGGGTGCCGCGCAACGCGAACGTATCGCGGAACACGCCCTCCAGGTAGCGCCGATAGCTGTCGGGCAGCGCGTCGAGCGAATTGCCGTGGACGATGATGCGCGGCGGATTTTGCCCGCCTTGGTGCGCGTATCGCAGCTTGGGCCGCCTCAGACCCTTGCGCGGGGGCGCCTGACGCTCGACCGCGGCGATCAGCGTGCGCGTGAGTTTCGGCGTCGACAACTTGGCCATTGCCGCGGCGTAGGCGGCGTCCACCGAATGCATGAGTTCGCCCAGGCCCTTGCCGCTCTTCGCCGACAGAGGGTGGGTTTCTGCGAATCGCAGGAAAACGAACTTCCATGCGAGTTCCTGCTTGATGCGCTCGCGAGCGTCCTTGCCGGCCGCGTCCCATTTGTTCACCGCCACCACCAGCGCGCGCCCGCGCTCCAGGATGTAGCCGGCGACGTGCGCGTCCTGCTCGGAAATGCCTTCCGCCGCGTCCAGCACCAGCACCGCGACGTTGGATTGCTCGATCGCCTGCAGCGTCTTGACGATGGAGAACTTTTCCGTCACCTCGCCCTGCTTGCCGCGCTTGCGCAGGCCCGCGGTATCGACCAGCGTGTAATGCCTGCCGGCGCGCTCGAAGGGCACCTCGATCGCGTCGCGCGTGGTGCCGGGCTCACTGAAGGCAATTACGCGCTCCTCGCCCACCAGCGCGTTGACCAACGTGGACTTGCCCACGTTCGGACGGCCGACGATGGCGACGCGGGGATGCTTGTCCCGCGACTCGTCGGCGTCTTCGCCCTGCCGCGGGAAGTCCGCCAGCACGCCTTCGATCAGGTCGGCGACGCCGTCGCCGTGCGCCGAGGAGATCGGCTGCGGCATGCCCAGGCCGAGCGCGTGGAACTCCGCCACCGCGGTGTCGGTCGCCATGCCCTCGCACTTGTTCACCACCAGCCAGACGCGCGATTTGAGCCTGCGCAGGCGTCCGGCGATGATCTTGTCGTCGTCGTGCAGCCCGCCCCGGCCATCGGTCAGGAACACCACGGCGTCGGCCTCGGCGATCGCCTGCGCCGCCTGGCGCGCCATCTCGGCGAAAATGCCGTCCTTGGCGCCAGGATCCAGGCCGCCCGTGTCGATGGCGATGAACGGCCGCTCGCCGAGGCGGCCCTGCCCGTAGTGGCGGTCGCGGGTCACGCCAGGCACGTCGACGACGATCGCGTCCCGCCGGCGCGTGAGCCGGTTGAACAGGGTCGACTTGCCCACATTGGGGCGCCCGACGATCGCGATGACCGGCTTCAAGCGCTGCTCCGGCCTAGGGCGCCAGCGCGAACAAGCCGCCACCTTGCGTCTGCACCAGGAATCCGGCGGGCAGGCGCAAGGGCGCGGCGCGCACCGCGCTGCCATCGGTGGCGATGCGCCCCACGAACGCGCCGGTGTCGCGCGACAGGAGGTGCACGTAGCCCTGCAGGTCGCCGACCGCGAGCTGCGCCTCCAGCGACAGGGGCACAGAAAGCTGGCGATGCGCCAGACGGTCCTGCTTCCAGAGGCTGCGGCCGTTGGAGCGATCGAGCGCATGCACGGTGCCACGGTCGTCGCTGACGTACACATAGCGCGCATCCGCACTCGCGCCGGTCACGCTGGAAATGTCGCGCGCCCATTGCAGGTTGCCGTTTTGCGCGTCGAAACAAGCCACCCGCCCCTGAAAGGCCGCGGCGCACACCTCGCGGCCGATCACGACCGGATCGCCCACCACGTCGGTCACGCGCTCGAGTTCCGTGGCGCCCTTGGGCAGCGCCACCACGGCTTCCCAGCGCACGGCACCAGTGAGCAGCGCCAGCGCCACCAGACGGCCGGCCGCGAATCCCACGTAAAGCGAGTCCTCGCGCGGCGTCATTCCGGCCGGTGTGCGCACCATCAGCGGCGAAGGCGCGCGCTGGTATGCCCAGCGCCGCTTGCCGTCCTCCACGCCCAGCGCGTAGATGCGGCTGTCGGCGCTGCGCACCAGGACCAGCTCGCCGTGCACGCGCGGCGCGGCCAGTACTTCGCTCGATACCCGGGCGCGCCAGCGCAGCGCGCCATCGCTCGCCTCGAGTGCGTAGACTTCGCCCACATCGTTCGCCACGACCACTGTGCGCGCATCCGCGCCCACGCCGCCCGAGAGCCGCGCGTCGAGCGCGATCCGCCAGCGCTGCCGTCCGCTCGAGGCATCGAGGCGCACTACGGCGCCGCTGCGCGACGCGGCGTAGACGCTGTCGTTCGCGAGCGCGGGCTGGAATACGAAGGCGCCGGCGCCGCCCACTGCCGTCGACCAGAGCACGCGCGGTTCTTGCGCCTGCTGCAGCGCCGGCAACGTCGCCGGCTGGGGCCCGCCTGGCGCGGAGCCGAAGCACCCGGCAAGCGCTGGCAGCAGCAGAACCAGCGCCGCACGCCGCGCCATGTTCAACCGCCGAGCGCGTCCAGGCGCATCTGTATGCTGTCGCGGAACGCGCCGCCGGCGCCGTTCGCCTTCTCGAGCGCAAGTTTGTAGGCGGCGCGCGCCTCGGCCGGCTGATTCCGGGCGACCAGCAAGTCGCCCTTGAGCGCCGAGAACTGCGCGGCATAGGCATCCAGCGGCTTTGCCTCCAGCAACTTGAGTGCCGCGTCGTATTCCTTCTCGTCGAGCAGCAGCGCCGCGAGGCGCAGCCGCGCCAGCTCGCGAAAATCCTCCGATCGCGAGTGCTCGATCACCCATTGCAGCTGCGCCTTGGCGCTCTTCAATTCTCCGCGGTCAAAGTGAAAGCGCGCGGATGCCAGCGCCCCCATCGAGGCGTACAGGGTGCGCGGGTAGCCCTCAGTGAGCGCGCCGCCGGCGTCGCGCAGCGACTTGGCATCGCCCGTGCGCGCCGCCGCGGCCAGGGTCTCGTAGAACTGGCTGGCCTGCAGCGACTCGTTTTGCTGGTACCAGCGCCACGCGCCCCAGCCAGCCACCGCGACCGCCGCTGCGATTACCGCCAGGAGGATCAGGTTGCCGTACTGCTTCCACCAGGCTTTGAGCTCTTCGAGCTTCTCCTGTTCTTCCAGATCGAGGTTCTGCAATGCCATCGCTAGGATCCCTTCAGAATTTCAGCCAGGCGGCGCGCCAGGTCGCCGCGGGCGAGGCGCTGCTGCGGTCGCGCGTCGCGCAGCGGCTTTACCGTCACCGCAGCCGCCTTGAGTTCGTCCTCGCCAATGATCAGCGCCAGCCGGGCGCCGCTCGCGTCGGCTTTTTTCATCTGCGACTTCAAGCCGCCGCCGCCGGCGTGCAGCACCACGGCATGGCCCGCCGCGCGCAGCTCTTCGCCCAGGGTGAACGCGTAGCCCAGCGCGCCCTCGCCCTGGTGCACGAGGTAGGCATCGGGCAGTGGCCGGGGTACCGCGCGTCCGGATTCGCGCAGCAGTGCGAGCAGGCGCTCGACGCCGGCCGCGAACCCCACGCCCGGCGCCGGCTTGCCCCCAAGTTGCGCGAACAGCCCGTCGTAGCGCCCGCCGCCGCATACCGTGCCCTGCGCCCCGAGCCGATCGGTGATCCATTCGAACACAGTGAGGTTGTAGTAATCGAGCCCGCGCACCAACTTCGCATTGACCTTGAACTGGACGCCGGCTGCGGCCAGCAAGCGCTGCAGCCCCTGGAAATGCGCGAGCGACGCCTCGCCCAGGTATTTCATCAGCTCCGGGGCTTTCATCGCCACTTCCTGCACCGCCGGGTTTTTAGAGTCGAGCACGCGCATCGGGTTCGTGTGCAGGCGGCGCCTGGCGTCGGTGTCGAGCTGCGCCTCGTTGGCTTCGAAGTGGCGCACCAGGTCGGCGCGGTAAGCCGCGCGCTCCTGGGACGAGCCGATGGTATTGAGCTCCAGTCGGATGCCCTCCAGGCCCAATTCCCTCCACAGCGCCGAGCACATCACGATCAGCTCGGCGTCGATCTCCGGCCCTGCAAAGCCGAGCGCCTCGGCGCCGAACTGGTGGAATTCCCGGTAGCGGCCCTTCTGCGGGCGCTCGTGGCGGTACATTGGCCCCTGGTACCAGAGGCGCTGCGGCCCTTCGTACACCAGGTTGTGCTCGATCGCCGCGCGCACCGTCGAGGCGGTGGCCTCGGGGCGCAGCGTCAGGCTCTCGTGGTTCAGCGCATCGGTGAAGGTATACATCTCCTTCTCGACGATATCGGTCGCTTCGCCGATGGCACGGCGGAACAGGCCCGTGTGCTCGAGCAGCGGGGTGCGGATCTGCCGGTAGCCGTAGCGCGCGAACCAGGCGGCCACCACCCCTTCCAACCACCGCCACAATTGCGTTTCGTCGGGCAATACATCGTTCATACCGCGCACGGCCCGGATGGCGTCGCTCACGGTTCAGGCCGCCTTGACGGGGATATGTTTCGCGCGGGCGCGCGCCGCCCCCGGTGCGTAGTTCTTGCGGACGTACTCCTCGACCAGCGCCTGAAACTCCTCGGCAATGCGCTCGCCTTTCAGCGTCACCGATCTGGCGCCGTCCACATACACCGGCGCCACCGGCAACTCATTGGTGCCCGGCAGACTGATGCCGATGTCGGCGTGCTTCGATTCGCCGGGGCCGTTCACCACGCAGCCCATCACCGCGACACGCATCTCCTCGACGCCGGGATAGCGCTCGCGCCATCGCGGCATCTGCGCGCGCAAGTAGGACTGGATCTTGGCCGCGAGTTCCTGGAACAGGGTGCTGGTGGTGCGCCCGCAGCCCGGGCACGCGGCGACCATCGGCGCGAACGAACGGATGCCCATGGTCTGCAGGATCTCCTGCGCCACCAGCACCTCTCGCGTACGGTCGCCTCCCGGCTCCGGAGTCAGCGACACGCGGATGGTGTCGCCGATGCCCTCCTGCAGCAGCACCGCCATCGCGGCGCTCGAGGCGACAATGCCCTTGGACCCCATGCCAGCCTCGGTCAGGCCGAGGTGCAGCGCATGGCCGCAGCGCCGCGCCAGCTCGCGGTACACGCCGATCAGATCCTGCACACCGCTCATCTTGCAGGAGATGACGATGCGCTCCGCCGGCAGGCCCCAGGCCTCGGCCTGCCGCGCCGAATCGAGCGCCGAGCGGATCACGGCTTCGCGCATCACGTCCGCGGCATCGAGCGGCTCGGTGCGGCGCGCGTTGTCGTCCATCAGGCGCGCCAGAAGTTCCTGGTCGAGGCTGCCCCAGTTGACGCCAATGCGCACCGGCTTGCCATAGCGGACAGCGGCCTCGATCATGGTGGCGAACTGCTCGTCGCGCTTTGCCCCTTTGCCGACGTTGCCGGGATTGATGCGGTACTTCGCCAGCGCCTTGGCGCAATCGGGATACTGGCTCAGCAGCTTGTGGCCGTTGTAGTGGAAATCCCCGATCAGCGGCACGCCGCAGCCCATTGCGTCCAGCCGCGCGCGTATGCCGGCAACTTCGGCCGCCGCCTCGGGCGTGTTCACCGTGATGCGCACAAGTTCGGATCCGGCGCGCCACAGTTGCGCCACCTGGAGCGCCGTCGCCTGCGCGTCCGCGGTGTCGGTGTTGGTCATGGACTGCACCACGACCGGCGCCCCGCCGCCAATGGCCACCGGCCCCACCATGACGCGGTTGGTTCTCCTGCGCTCGCCCATCGCTATTCCAGGGAAAAGCGCGCCACTTCGACCCTGATGTGCGGCGTCAGGTCGACCGGCTTGTCGTTGTAGTTGAGGTGCACATGCTGCGCATTGCCGATGACTATCGAGAACGGCGGCACACCCACCACGACGCGTTCCGAGCCGGCGGGATGGAGCTGCGCGACCAGCAGCTTGCCGCTGCTGCTCCTGATCTCGACCCAGGATTCCTGCTCGAAGCGCAGTGCGATGCGGCCACGGCCGGCGTCGCCGTGACTTTCCACCGCGGGCGCTGCGGGTTGCGCGCGAGTCACCGGTGCCGCTGCCGCGCCGACGATCGCCGCGCGCGACGGTTCCGCAGGCTGTTGCGCGGCGGAGACGAAGTTCGGTCGCGCGGCGCCGGAACGCTCCTGCCGCCACTCGAAGGCCACCGCCGCGACCACCACCAGCAGGGCCAGGGACAGCGCGATATAGACGACATTGGCGCGCCTGCCGCCGTTGGAAAACGGCACCGGCTGGCGAAAGCGCTGCGCCAGGCGGTCTGCGTCCTGCGCCACCATGGCGGCGCCGACCCGCGCCACCAGCGGATCCGGGTCGAGCTGCAGGAAGCGCGCGTAGCTGCGCACCATGCCGCGCACTGCGGCGCCGCCGGGCAGACGGTGCACTTCTCCACGCTCCAGCGCATCCAGCTGGCGCGGCGCGAAATTCAGCTGCCGCGCCGCCGCCTCGAGGCTCAGTCCGGCCGCCTGCCGCGCCTGCGCCAGTTCGGCGCCGACCGTCACATTCGCGTCGCGCGCCGGTTCCGCGGCGCCGGGAGGAAGGCTACTCATACTCGCCGCGCTGCAACGACTGGAATTCCCGCGAGCCCGGGAAGCGCCGCCGCAACTGGTTGCCATAGGACAGCTCCTCGGCGCGCGCGCCGAGGCGGCGCTCGATGCGCAGCGCCAGCCAGAGCGATTCCGGCGTCGCCTCGGCAACCCGCGCATGGCGCACCACGAACTGGCGCGCGTCGCTGAAGCGAGCCTGGCGGTAACGCAGTTGCGCGGACTGCAGCAGCGCCGTGGGCTGTTCCGGGTCGGCGCGCAGCGCACGTTCCAGGTTGTCCTCGGCCTCGGCGAGCGTGCCGACGCGCAGCGCGCACGTGCCGGCAGCCGCGTACGAGCGCGCCGGCGTCGCATAGAGGGGATTGCCCAGCGCGCGCCGGAAATACGGCGCGGCGTCGCCCGCCTTGCCGGTCTGGCACAGGAACCAGCCGTAGTTATGGTTGATGTCGGGGTCATCCGCGGCGTGGCTCAGCGCGCGCTCGAAGCTTTGCCGCGCGAGATCGTTCTCGCGCAGTTCCATGTACACCAATCCGAAAATTCCGTGCGCGATGCCGTAGGTGGCGTCGGCGGCCACTGCAGCGCGCAGCTCCTCCAGCGCAACGCTCATGTTGCCACGCGTGTAATACAGAGTAGCGAGTTCGGTGTGGATGCGCGCGCGATTGCGCGGCGAGGTCGGCTCGCCCACGATGGCGCCGGTGCCGGCGGTCGGCCCCACGGGCGCCTGCGCTGCGCAGCCGACGAGCAGCGCGAGCACCAGCCACGGCGCGCGGCTCATGTGCGCAGCTCCATGACGCGCAGTGTCTTCGTGCGGCGCGTGCGGTCCGTGACCTCACCGGCCAGCTGGCCGCAGGCGGCGTCGATGGCGTCGCCGCGCGTCTTGCGCGTGGTCACCGTGACGCCCTTGCGCTGCAGGATCTGCGCAAAGCGGCGGATGCGCTCGGGCGGCGAGCGCCGGAACTCGGTCGCCGCAAACGTATTGAACGGGATCAGGTTGAACTTGCAGCTCACGCGCCCGGCGATTCCCGCGAGCTCGCGCGCGTGGTCGTCGGAATCGTTGACGCCATCGAGCATCACGTACTCGAAAGTGACAAAATCGCGCGGCGCCCGCTCCAGGTAGCGCTGGCAGGCCCTGAGCAGGTCGCGGATCGGATACTTGCGGTTCACCGGCACCAACCGCTCGCGCAGGGCGTCGTTCGGCGCGTGCAGCGAAACCGCCAATGCCACGGGGCATTCGTCGCGCAGCCGGTCCATGCCCGGAATCACGCCGGACGTGGACACGGTCACACGGCGGCGCGAAAGGCCGTAGGCGTTGTCGTCGAGCATCAGGCGCAGCGCGGGAATCACGTTGTCCAGGTTCAGCATCGGCTCGCCCATGCCCATCAGCACCACGTTGGTCACCGGCCGTTCGCCGCCGAGCATGCGGTTGGCGAGCCACAACTGCCCCACAATCTCCCCGGTGCTCAGATTGCGGTTGAATCCCTGCTTGCCAGTAGCGCAGAACGCGCAATCCAGCGTGCATCCGGCCTGGCTCGACACGCACAGCGTACCGCGTCCGGTCTCGGGGATGAACACGGCATCCACCGCGTTCGCGCCGTCCACCTTGAGCAGCCATTTGCGCGTGCCATCCGCGGCAGTGTGGTCGCCGACGATCGCCGGCGCCCGCACCATTGCCCCTGCAGCAAGCTTGGCGCGCAGGCCCTTGGCCAGGTCGCTCATGCGTGCGAACTCGGGCTCGCGGCGCTGGTGCACCCATTGCAGCACCTGGCGCGCGCGGAACGGCTTCTCGTCAAGCACTTGAAAGAAGGCGGCCAGCCCGGCCGCGTCCAGGTCGAGGAGATTGGTCTTCATGTCAGCGCGAATACACCTCGCAGGCCGGGAAGAAATACGCGATCTCGGTGCGCGCCGTTTCCGGGCCGTCCGAGCCGTGCACCGCGTTGGCGTCGATCGAGTCGGCGAATTGCGCGCGGATCGATCCCTTGGCGGCCTTCTTCGGATCGGTGGCGCCCATCAACTCGCGGTTCTTTGCGATCGCGTCCCTGCCTTGCAGCACCTGCACCAGCACCGGTCCGGAGATCATGAAGTCCACCAGGTCGCGAAAAAACGGGCGTGTGCGGTGCACCGCGTAGAATCCCTCCGCTTCGTCGCGCGACAGGTGCTTCATGCGCGCGGCAACCACCTGCAGTCCCGCCTGCTCGAAGCGCGCGATGATCTGGCCGATCGCGTTCTTCTTCACTGCGTCCGGCTTGATGATGGACAAGGTGCGCTGGACCGCCATTCCTGAATCTCCGTGGCTACCTGAAAAAGTTAGGCCGGGATTCTAGCACGCACTGCCTGTGACTCTCGTAAAAACAATGGCTTAGCTAGCGAGTCGGTTTGGGTGAACTCTAGGCACGGCGCCCCTGCCTGAGAGTTGCGGGAAATGTCTCCAGCTCGCCCGTCCACTGATTGAGGAACGCCTTGGCTTCGTCCGGCGTGCAGCGAAGCCAGCGGTCATAGTCGGCGGGGTCGAGGATCACGACCATGCGCTTTTCCTCGCCCGGCGCCTGGAACCTCTGGTAAACCGGGTGACCGTCGGCGTTCACCGTGAGCATGGCGAACGTGCCGCGCACGCGCCCGTCGGTTCCCTTCCAGGGCCAGTAGATGCCCGCGATGCCAAGCGGCGTGCCGCCCTTGTGCTGGACGCCCCATCGCTCGGCGCGCCCGCTCTCGTAGTTCTGCTCGAAGACGCATTCCACCGGGACGATGCAGCGGCGCCCTTGCTTCCACGCGGCGCGGAAGCTCGGCTTTTCGTGGACGGTCTCCGACCGGGCGTTGTAGGTCTTGCGCCCGAAGGCAAGTTCCTTGGCGAAGTGCGGCAGCAGCCCGAACTGGCCTTCCTCGATGACCTTGTTGCCGGATCCGTCCTCGTGCAGCCGGATGAACGGGGCGAGGCTGAGAGGCCAGGCTTCGGTGTCGGGTGGCAATTCCTTCGCGCCCCGCTCGACGCCGAAGAACGAAAGCAGATGATCCATCCGCGTGACGGGACGGTAGTTGGAGCACATGGCTTACGCCCCGCCCGGGCGCCACTCGGGAACGATGCCTCGCGCCCCGCTTGCCGCCTGCCACTGGGCATCCACGCCGAGTCCCGGTACCCAGACGAGCTCGCTTCCGCAATACAGCATCGGCAAGCGCTCCCTTTCCCACGGCGGCACGCCGGCTTCCTGGAACAGGTTCTTCAGCGTGCGCCGCGGGCGGCGGGGGTCGGGCCGCAGGCGCCCGCCTGACCCGCGCAGCTGTACGCTCAGGCCGCGGCCCTCGAGCAACTCGGCGTCGATCCCGCGCCCGCGCGTTCGCCGGAAGCGCAGCTCCCCGCCCAGCGCGGGAAGCGACAATTTCGGCTCGCCCCGCCACGGCATTGTGGCGAACGCCACCGGCTCGCTTTCCGACAGTACCTCCACCCTCCCGCGATACACGCGCAGCAACGCGCCGTCGTGCGCGATCGCCGTGCGCGTGCCTGGCCCGGTGAGTTGCCTGAGCATCTCGACGAGCTTCGCCTCGCTGGGGGCGCGCAGTCCCCGTGCCTCGAGGAAGGCACGCAATGCGCGGTCCGCACCCGCCTCGGCCGACGCGAAATGGCGCGCGGCGCGCGCCAGGCTCTCGCGCCAGCGCGGAAAGCGCTGCTCGAGCAGCGGCCCGACGCGCAGGCGCAGGAAATTGCGCGTCTGCCCGTCGTCGCGGTTGGACTCGTCCTCGATCCATGCCAGCTGGTGCGCGCGTGCATACGCCAGGATCTCGCGGCGCGGCACCTCCAGCAGCAGGCGCAGCAGGGTCTTGGCGCCAAGCTTTCCCGCCACCGGCATCGCCGCGGCACCGCGCGTGCCCGCGCCGCGCAGCAGGTTGAGCAGCACGGTCTCGGCCTGGTCGTCGAGCTGGTGCGCGAGCGCGATGGCGTCCGCCGGGAGGCCTGCGAACACGGCGCGGCGAGCTTCGCGCGCCGCCGCTTCCAGGCCCCTGCCCTTCTTGCGGATGCTGGCGCGGCGCACTACGAGAGGCACGCCCCAGTCGCGGCACAGCTTCCTGCAGAACCGGGCCCAGGCATCGGCATTCGGGCTCAGCCCGTGGTGCACATGCACCGCACTCAAGGTGCAACCGAGCCGCGGCGCGGCAGCGCGCATCAGGTGCAGCAGGACAACGGAATCGACGCCGCCCGAGAGCCCTACGGCAACATGCTTGCCGCGCAGGTCGAGGCCGGCGGGATCAACGCTCGGCCGTTTCCTTGTACTTGCCATAGCTCATGAGACGCTCGAGGCGTTCCTCGACGAGCTCTTTGGTCCGCTTCTCGCGCAGCTGCCGGAGCGCCTCGGCGAGCGCCTTTTTCAACGAGTGCGCCGCCGCCTGAGGATCGCGGTGCGCGCCGCCGAGCGGTTCGTTGACCACCTTGTCCACCAGGCCCTGCGTCTTCAGCCGGTTGGCGGTGATGCCGAGCGTCTCGGCCGCCTCAGGCGCCTTGTCGGCGCTTTTCCAGAGAATCGAGGCGCAACCCTCCGGCGAGATCACCGAGTAGGTTGCGTACTGCAGCATCAGGGTGATGTCGCCGACCGCGATCGCCAGGGCGCCGCCCGACCCGCCTTCCCCGATGATCGAGGCCATGATGGGCGTGCGCAGCGACGCCATGGCGTAGAGATTGCGGCCGATGGCCTCGGACTGCCCGCGCTCCTCGGCGTCAATCCCGGGATAGGCGCCGGGCGTATCGACGAAAGTGAACACCGGCAGCCCGAACTTCTCGGCCAGCTTCATCAGGCGCAGCGCCTTGCGGTAGCCCTCGGGCTTGGGCATGCCGAAGTTGCGCACGATCTTTTCCTTTGTGTCGCGGCCCTTTTGGTGCCCGATCACCATGCAAGGCAAGCCATCGAAGCGCGCCAGCCCGCCGACGATCGAGGCGTCGTCGGCGAACGTCCGATCGCCATGCAGCTCCTCGTAGCCGGTAAACAGCATGCCGACGTAATCCAGCGTATAGGGCCGCTGCGGGTGCCGCGCCACCTGCGCCACCTGCCAGGGCGTCAGCTTGGCGTAGATCTCCTTGGTCAACGTCTGGCTCTTCTTGGTGAGACGCTGGATCTCCTCGGAGATGTCGACGGCCGAGTCGTCCTGCACGAAGCGTAACTCCTCGATGCGCTGCTCGAGCTCAGCGATCGGCTGCTCGAAGTCGAGGAAAGTGGTTTTCACGCGCTCAGTATTCTACCGGCAGCGGGTCGAGGGACCGCCACAGGTACCAGGTGGCAACCGAGCGCCACGGCTGCCAGGCCAGGCCCAGCTTCCTGATGCGCGACGGGGACACCTTGCGCCCCTTGAAGTAGTTCAGCCGCACCGCCTTTTGCAATCCCAGATCACCCAGCGGGTACACGTCGGGCCGCAACAGGTTGAACATCAGGAACATCTCGGCGGTCCAGCGCCCGATGCCGCGTACCGCCACCAGTTCGGCGATCACCGCCTCGTCGTCCATTTCCGGCCAGCGGTGCACGTGCAGCGCCCCGTCCGCAAAATGCCGTGCGAGGTCGGCGATGTACTCCGTTTTGCGGTCCGAGAGCCCGCAGGCGCGCAAGCGCGCTCGCCGCAACGCCAGAATCTCGTCCCACGTCATCCCCGGAGCGACATCCAGCACGCGGTTCCACACCGACTGCGCGGCTTTGACCGAGATCTGCTGCCCGACGATGGCGCGTGCCAGGGTCTGGAACGGCGCGCCCCGCGCCAACAGGTGCACGCGTGGATGGCGCCGCATGATCGAGGCCAGCACCGGGTCGCGCCGCGCGAGCGCGCGCTTGGCGCGGTCCCAGTACTCAGGCTTCATTCAGCGGCAGGTTCAACAGCAGGTTTTGCGGCTTCATGCGTACCACCTGATCGGCATTCGCGGACAGCGCCAGGTACACGGTGCGCCCGGCAATGCCCGGGCGCATCGCCGCCGGCTCGGTGAACTCAACGCCGAACAAGGCGATGATATTGCGCATGCGGCTGTGGTCCACCTCGCCGCCCGACCACAACTCGTTCAGGATCTCGGTGGATTCGGCGTCCAGCCCGATGTGCCAGGCCCAGCGCGCTTCCTCGATCTTGCGCAGCGGCTTCACGCTCACTTGCAGGCCGTGGAAATGCGCCACCCAGGTCTCGATCACGCGGCACAAGGCGTCGAGCGCCGGCCGCCCGTACGTAAGGCTGATCACGGTGTCGTGGCGCGATTCCCGTCCCCAGTAAAGCTCGGCATTGGCGCGGTCGAGCACGTCGAGGTCCACCTTGCCCAACGGCGCTTGCGCCTCGACGATCAGCTTGCCGATGTTGCCGTAGCGGTTGCCCGAGGCGTGCATTTGCACTGTCTCGAGGTCGGCGAGCAGCAGGTGCCCGTCCTGCAGCGTCGCCTTCTGGTCCCGGAAGAAGAGCTCCGCAACGCGCAGCCTGAGCGGATCGTCGCAACCTTCGAGCAGGTTGCGCAGGATCACGTGCACCAGCTGCTCGATGAACAGCGGCGGCACGTCGACCGTGCCTTTGAACAGGCCCATGTAGCAACCTTCGACTGTGCCTGCCACCAGCAGCCGATCGCGGAACGCGAGCAGCGTGCGGTAGTTATGCCGGACGCCCTCGTCTTCCACGGACGCGATCTCCGCGGCGGCGACTTCGCGCCGCGGCGCTTGCATGAGGGAGGCGTGCAGGTGCAACTCGGCGTCGCTGGATTCCTCGACCGGGTGAATCTCCGGGCGCAGGTAGTAGGCGCGCAGGAAGTCGTCGGTAACCCTCAGCCGCCCCGCCGCGTCCTTGTGCAACAGGCGATAACCGCTGTTACGCCAGAAATCAGGCAGGGGCCGCAACCACGCGGCTGTGCGCCGCCACGTGCTGCCGCAGGAATTCCATCTGGTCGGCGAAGATGCGGCGGTTTGTCAGGATCAGGTACTCCGCCTTGTTCGGCACATACGGCGCATACATGAGCTCGAGTCCCGACTCCTCGGGCAAGCGGTTGCGCTTGTGCCCGTTGCAGTGCCGGCATGCGGTCACCACGTTCATCCAGGTGTCGCGCCCGCCGCGCGACAGCGGCGTGATGTGGTCGCGCGTCAGCCGGAAATAGCCGAACTCGCCACCGCAGTAGCCGCAGGTGTGGCGGTCGCGGCGGAACAGCTCGCGGTTGTTGAGCGGCGGCACCTGGTTGAATCCCCTGGCGGCCAAAGCCTTGCCGCGGATGGCGATGATCGAATGGGCCGTGATGCTCGAGCGCTCGCCGGTGAGGCGCGACACGCCGCCGCGGAACGTGAAGGTACGCTCGCCGAGCGTCCACGCCACCAGGTTTTTCGCGTAATAGAAGCAGGCCTGCTGCCAGCTGACCCAGCGATGCGGCACGCCGTGGCTGTCGAGAGTGAGGATCAGCAGGTGGTCCATGAGCTGCGATTCTGCCTAGCCTCCCCGCGCTTTGCAATGTCCCGGAAAACAAAGGGCTGCGCGCCAATGCTCGCAGCCCTTCGAAATGCGTCCCCCGCTAGCGGCTCGCGACCCGGTCCTTGAAACCCTGTCCCGCGGCGAACGCCGGCACGGTCTTGGAGGAAATGCGGATCTCCTTGCCGTTCAGCGGGCTGCGCCCGGCGCGTGCCTTGCGCTTTCGCGGCAGGAAAGTTCCGAAACCTACCACCGTTACGCGGTTGCCCTTCGCCACGCCCGCCACGATCGCATCGAACACCGCGTTGACCGCTTCGCCCGCGCTCGACTTGCTCAGATTCCCGGCCCGCGCGGCCGCCTCGACGAGATCAGCTTTGGTGACGGATCGCATGGCCTCGCACTCTCCTCTTGCGCGGACGAGGGTGCATCATAATGAGATCGCAACGCGAACACAATGCACGCGCGAGAGATTGCGCACGCCGAACGCAAACATTCATGTCCTGCCGCCGGAGTGCGTGACTGCGCCGCGGCATGCCGGGCCGACCAGCCGCGCGTACTTCTCCAGGGCGCCGCTGACCGCCGTGCGTCGCGGCAGCTTCCAGGCCTTGCGCCTTGCCGCCAGCTCTGCTCGCGGCACGCGCAGCGTGGCCTTCGCCGCGCGCACGTCGATCGTGATGCGGTCGCCATTGCGCACCAGCGCGATCGGGCCGCCCTGCGCCGCTTCAGGGCACACATGACCAATCATCATGCCGCGCGTCGCGCCGGAGAAACGGCCGTCGGTCAGCAGTGCCACCTTCTCGCCCATGCCCTGGCCGTAAAGCAGCGCGGTTACGCCGAGCATCTCGCGCATGCCCGGCCCGCCCTTCGGCCCCTCGTAACGAATGACCAGTACTTCGCCCGCCTTGTACCTGCGCGCGCGGACCACGTCGGCGCAGGCCTCCTCGCTGTTGAACACCCGCGCATTGCCCTCGAACACAAGCGCCTGCAGGCCGGCCACCTTGATAAGGCCGCCCTGCGGGCACAGGTTTCCCTTGAGCACGACCAGCCCGCCGGTCGGGGAAATCGGCTCGCGGCGCACCACGGTGCCGTCCGCGCCAGCGTGTCTGGCGAGGACCCGTTCGAGCGTCTCGCCCGCCAGGGTCAGGCAGTCGCCGTGCAGCGCGCCGCGCCCAAGCAGCTCTTTCAACACGCTGTATACCCCCCCTGCCGCATGCAGGTCCTTGGCAAGAAATCGTCCGCCGGGCTTCATGTCGGCGATGAGCGGCGTGCGCTTGGCCACGCGCGCGAAGTCGTCCAGGTCGAAGCGGATGCCAGCCTCGTGCGCGATCGCCGGCAAGTGCAGTGCCGCGTTGGTCGAGCCGCCGGTGGCTGCCACGGCAGCGCAGGCGTTCTCGATGCTCTTGCGGGTCACGAGCTCGCGCGGCAACGGGCCACCATCGCGCAACAGGCGCATCACTTCGGCACCCGCCTCGCGAGCGGCAGCGCGGCGCCCGTGCGCCACCGCGGGCAGGGTCGCCGTGCCAGGAAGCGCAAGACCGAGGGTCTCGGACACCATGGCCATGGTATTCGCGGTGAATTGCCCGGGGCATGAACCCAGCGTCGGCAGGCAGGCCCGCTCCAATTCATCCAGTTGCGACTGCGCCATGTCGCCGGCCATCACTGCACCGACAGCTTCGTAGGTATCGAGCACCGTGACGTCCTTTCCATGCCAGCGACCCGGGAGCGCCGCCCCACCATATACGAACACTGCGGGGAGGTTGAGCCGGACCATGGCCATCATCATCCCGGGCAGGGTCTTGTCGCAGCCGGCAAAAGTCACCAGCGCGTCATAGGCGTGTCCGCGCGCCACCGCTTCGACGCCGTCGGCGATCAGCTCACGCGATAGCAGCGAGTAGCGCATGCCGGCGTGGTTCATGGACATCGAATCGGCAACCGAGACCGATGCGAAGTCGAAGGGCACGCCGCCCGCCGCGCGCACCCCGGCGCAGGCCTCGCGTGCGAACTCGCCGAGCAGCGCGTTGCAGGGGGTGACGCGCCCGTCGGTCGAGGCGACGCCGACGAAGGGTCTGCCAAGGTCCTCGTCGCCGATGCCCAGGCTGCGCAGGAACGCGCGGTGCGGCGCTCGATCGAGGCCTTCGACCGTGACCCTGGAGGGCAGGATCGGAATCTTGCGCCGCGCCACGCTCAATCGATGCGCGCGCCCGAGAGCTTGATCACCTGCGCCCACTTGTCGATTTCGGAGCGGATCAACGCGGCGAATTCCGCTGGCGAGCCCGGCGCAGGCTCCGCGCCGGCGGCGATCACGCGATCGCGGACTTCGGCGCTCTTCAAGGTGGCGGCCAACTCGGCGTTCATGCGCCCGACAATGGCGGCTGGCGTAGCCGCGGGCATCACCACGCCGAACCAGCCGGTTGCTTCGTAGCCGGGCAAGCCCGCCTCGGCCACGGTCGGCACCTGCGGCGCGGCGCTGATGCGCTTGGCGCTGGTGACCGCGATCGCCTTGAGGCGTCCTGCCTTGACCATCGCGATGGCCGAAGCGACGTCCACTATGGCGAGCGGCAGCTGCCCGCCTGCGGTATCAACTGTCGCAGGACCGCTGCCCTTGTAAGGCACGTTCACCATTTGCACCTTGGCCATCAGCTTGAATAACTCGCCCGACAAATGCATCGCCGTGCCGTTTCCGCCATAGCCCAGCATCAGTTCGCCGGGCTTGGCGCGCGCGAGCGCGATCAGCTCCTCGACGCTATTGGCCGGCAACGACGGATGAGCGATGATGAAGAATGGCACGAAGGCCACGTTGGAAACCGGCGCAAAGTCCTTCAGCGGGTCGTAGGGCATGTTCGGGTAAAGGCTGACGTTGGCGGCGAGCGCTCCCGCCGCGCCCAGACCCATGGTGTAGCCGTCGGGCGCCGACTTCGCGACCGCCTCCATGCCGATGTTGCCGCCCGCGCCGGGGCGGTTCTCGACGATCACCTGCTGGCGCAGGCGCTCCGACAGTACCGGCACCATGGCGCGCGCGATCAGGTCAGCACTGCCGCCGGGCGGAAAGGTGACGATGAAGCGGATCGGCCTGGCCGGGTAGGCTTGCTGCGCCGCCGCCGCGGCCAGCCAAAGCACAGCGGTTGCGGCGAGCAGTCCGCGGACGATGAATTTCATGCATCCTCCTTGAGGCGCAAAGGGTAACCCGCGTCGATGTTCCGCGCCAGATGTCGGGTCGGCGCGACGGCAGGCGCTAGCCTGCGATGCGGGCAAACGCGCGCTGCATGGCTTGGACCCGGGCCAGGTAGGCGCGGACGTCCTGGTCCCCGCAACGCCGATTGACGGAAGAGCGCAAACCGCTCCGCGCGTAGGCCTCGCCTGCCGCCACGCCGCACAGATGCATCACGGCAGCCAGGTCCTGCTTCTGGCGCAGCGCGGCGTTGCCGATTTTCAGCCGGCCCAGCGTCCGTGCAACGCTCCGGTCCAGGAACGCCGAGGTCATTTCCGCCGCGTGACTGGGCACCAGGCGAAAGTAAAGGCTGTTGAACCAGCACGAGCGCCATGCGTGCCAGGGCCCGTCATCGATCGCAGCGTGGTCGTGGATGCAGTAGCGGCGCGCCTGGAGGAACGTGCCGTCGGTGATCTGGTACAGGCCGACCGCGCTCGAGGCCGGGCGATAGACGTCGAAAGGATCCTCCGTCAGGCGCCAGCGCCAGTAAGTTCTCGCCAACGGATTGCCCGCACTTTCAACCTGAGCCAGCGCCGCGAGAAAATCGGGCGTGATGACGGCGGTCGAGTGCTCGCGGAAGATCGGCCCGTACTGCCGCCAGGTGTCGGCGGGAGTCTTTGGGGGCGCCTCGCTCACCGGGAAAAGGAGCTCGGTGGGCTTGCGCGCCACCTGCACCAGCCAATTGGCTGCAAACCACAGCGCCAAAAGCGCAACGAGGCCGCCGATGATCGCGAGCGCGGGCGGTGCATTGCGCAGCTTGCGCAACGCGGTTCTGGCGGTCCCTGTGCGCGGCATGAAAAGAGAGCCTAGCACCCGCAACGCCCTTGACCCGAAGCGGGCGCCACTGGCTGTCGTAAACTCCGTAGCCTGTGATCTCGGTCAGGAAAATTGGCAAGCACCTCGGCGCGCAAATCGCGGGCGTCGATCTGTCGCGGCCCCTGGACGATGGCACGTTTGCCGGCATCTCGGACGTTTTTTTCGAACACCAGGTCGTCGTCTTTCGCGACCAGAAGCTCACGCCATCCCAGCAGATCGCTTTCACGCGGCGTTTCGGCGAACTCGAGCACCACGTGCGCAAGGAACATCGCCTCGACGGCCACCCGGAAATCCTGCTGGTCTCCAACCTCGTCGATGAGCGCGGCGCGGCGATCGGGGTGCAGGACGCGGGCCGCTTCTGGCACAGCGACCTGTCGTACAAGCAGGTACCGAGCCTGCTGTCTGCGCTGTACGCGCTCGAAGTGCCCGTCAAGGATGGACGTGTACTGGGGGCCACGAGTTTCGCCAGCACAACGGCCGCTTATGAAGCGCTTCCGGAGGGCCAGCAGCGGCGTCTGCAAGGCCTGCGCAACGTCCACAGCTACCGCTACTATCGCGCCAAGAATCTACAGGCCCAGAAAGAGGAGCAGGCGCGCGGCGCGCGCGTGGTGCAGGAGCACTCGCTGAGCGAAGAGCAGTTGCGAAGCGTACCCGAGGTCGAAGTACCGATCGTACGCACGCACCCGGTGACCGGGCGCAAGGGCCTTTTCATCAACGAAGCCCATACCTCGCGTGTCCTGGGCCTGCCCGGGGAAGAAGGCTCGGCGCTGCTCGCGCAGCTCTGCGACCATATCGTAAAGCCGGAATTCCTTTACGAGCACGATTGGCGCGCCGGCGATCTCCTCATGTGGGACAACGTTTCGGTGCAGCACAAGGCGAATTTCGACTACGACCTGCCGTTGCGAAGATTGATGCACCGCACGACGGTGCGCGGCAGCGTGCCCGTCTGACGCCAGATGAAACAGGGCCAGC
>CAZOSA010000015.1:0-22380 GCA_964582155.1 uncultured Enterobacteriaceae bacterium
GTCACACCGGGGCCGGGGAGCCAGAGAATGGGCAAATCGCGCGGCGCCGTGCGGCCAGGGGCGGATAGACTTTCCTATCCGTCCGTCGGGACTACCGCCCCCTGTGCTGGAGTCGCAGCCAGAGGTTCCGCGGTGAAACAACAGGAATTCCGGCGTATTTCCCGAGTTTCAGCAACGCACCATCGCCGGTGACGAAGATCTCCACTCGGGCGTGTGCCGCGCATTCGAGAATTGCGGCATCCTCTGCGTCAATCCGCGCAGGGCGACCCGCCCGAAGTGACGCGGCAGGGGCGAGTTCCAGTTCCGAAATGAAGCCGGTCACGATCTCGACCCGCTCCGCGGGCATGCGCAGCTTTCTCAGCAGATTGCGCCGCAACTCCACCAGGACGGGGGCGCCGATGACGATGTCATGCTCCGCAAGCAACGCACGCAGCAGATCCGAACACAGGCCGCGCGTCGCGAGCGCGGCGTAAAGAACGTTGGTGTCCGGGAAAACCCTCAAGACACCGCGGCGAACACGTCCTCGTCGGTGAGCAGGCCGCGCGCCTCGGCAAACGGCAGCACGATGCGGCGCGCCTCCTCGAAGCGCGCCACCGCAAGCTGGCGGCGCAACGCTTCGCGAGCGAGTTCGCTCTTCGGGCGGCCCGTGCGGCGCGAAAAACGCGTCAACGCCCGGTCAAGCTTGTCGTCCAGCCGTATGGTCAAGGTGGTACTCATGGCGTCATTTTCCAGCCCGTGTCATGTGTGTTTCATTGTAACACGCCTGACGCCACCCATGCCGGGTCAGGGCCTGGCGACGCCGAATTGAACGGGCCGCACGGTGCGCGCGTCGCCGTCCTTGCAGATCGACAGCGCGTAGCCGAGCACGTTGCGCGTGTCGCGGGGATCGATGATGCCGTCATCAAGCAGCAGCGCCGAGGTGACGAGCGCGCCTTGCTGGCGCTCGAAGTTCTCGACGATCTTTGCCTTCATGGCGTCGATCTGGGGGTGGTCCACATCCTGGCCTTTCCTCTTCATTCCGGCCTCCGTCACGATCGCCATGGTGAGCGCGGCCTGCTCCGCGCCCATCACCGCGGTCTGCGCGTTGGGCCAGGAAAACAGGAACCGCGGGTTGTAGCCGCGCCCGCACATGCCGTAGTTGCCCGCGCCAAACGACGCCCCGCACATCAGCGTGATCTGCGGCACGTTGGCGTTCGACACCGCCTGGATCATCTTCGAGCCGTGCTTGATCATGCCGGCCTCTTCCGAGGCCTTGCCGACGATGTAGCCGGTGGTGTTCTGCAGGTAGAGGATCGGCAGCCCCGCCTGGCAGCAGGACTGGATGAAATGCGTCGCTTTGTTCGCGCCCGCCGGGTCGAGCGGCCCGTTGTTGGTGAGGATGCCGACGCGAAAGCCCTGCACCGCGGCGTGGCCGCACACCGTCGCCGGCCCGTAGTCGGCCTTGAAATCGAGGAAGTCGGAATCGTCCACGATGCGCGCAATGGCTTCGCGCATGTCCACGGGCTTCCTGTAATCCTCGGGGATCACGCCGAGCAGTTCCTCGGCGCAGTAGCGCGGCGGATTGCCGGAAGGCGTGAAGGAAGATTTCCAGTCCAGGCGCGAAAGCACTTCGCGCGCGTAGCGAATGCCGTCCGCGTCGTTCTCGGCGAGGTATTCCCCGAGCCCGGAGATCTGCGTGTGCATCACCGCGCCGCCCAGCTCCTCGTCGGTGGCGATCTCCCCAGTGGCGGCCTTGAGCAGCGGCGGTCCGGCGAGAAAGGCCTTGGCGCGCCCGCGCACCATGATCACGTAGTCGGAAAGTCCCGGCATGTAGGCGCCGCCGGCGGTGGAGGAGCCGTGCACAACGGTGACCACCGGCAGTCCTGCCGCCGAGAGCTTCGCGAGGTTGTAGAAAATCGCGCCGCCGTGGATGAAGCCCTCGACGCGGTACTTGAGGAGATTCGCGCCCGCCGATTCGACCAGGTGCACGAAGGGCAGCTTGTTCTCGAGCGCGAGGCCCTGGGCGCGGATCAGCTTCTCGCGACCCATGTGCTGGATCGCGCCGGCGTCGATGCCCGAATCGCTCGCCACCACCATGCAGCGCACGCCCGATACGTAGCCGATGCCGCTCACCATGCCGCCGCCGGGAATGGTGTTCTCGGGATCGGGGATGTCCAGGCAGTAGCCGGCTATGGAGGACAGTTCCAGCCACGGCGCGCCCGCGTCGAGCAGGCGCGCAATGCGCTCGCGCGGCAGCAGCTGGCCGCGCTTTTCGAACAGCGGTTTGGCCTTCGCCGATTCATCGCATGTGCGCGCTTGCAGATGCCGCAGGCGCTCGATCCGCTTGAGCATGCCCGCGCTATTGCGCTGGAACGCCTCGCCCGCGACGTCAATTCTCGATTGGATGGCGGGCATCAGCGGTGCAAGAAAGAAAGCATCTGCTTGGTCAGTGTCCACCAATGGAATATCATCCGTCAATGATCCCGCGGACTCTGTTTACGCCCGGGCACGAGACCTTCCGCGACAGCGTGCGCCGGTTCATGGACGAGGAAGTCAAGCCGCACGACGAGCGCTGGCAGGAACAGGGCTACGTTGATCGCGAAGTGTGGCTGAAGGCCGGCGCCAACGGGTTCCTGTGCGCCTCGATGCCCGAGGAATATGGCGGCTCGGGCGCGGACCGGCTCTATAGCGTGGTGCTGATGGAAGAACAGGCGCGCGCCAACAACTCCTCGCTCGGCTGGGGGCTGCACTCGGAAATCGTCGCGCCCTACCTGCTGCGCTACGGCAGCGAGCACCTGAAGAAGAAGTACCTGCCGAAGATGGCCGCCGGCGAGATGATCGGCGCCATCGCCATGAGCGAGCCCGGCGCGGGCTCCGACCTGCAGGCGGTGAAGACGAGCGCGCAGAAAAAGGGCGACAAGTACCTCGTCAACGGCTCCAAGACCTTCATCACCAACGGCTGGCACTGTGACCTGGTGATCGTGGTGGCGAAGACCGATCCGGCGAAAGGCGCCAAGGGCACGAGCCTGGTGGTCGTCGACACCGCGATGCAGGGCTTCACCAAGGGCAAGCGGCTGAAGAAGCTCGGCCTCAAGGGCCAGGACACAGCGGAACTGTTCTTCGACAACGTCGAAGTGCCGGCGGAAAATCTGCTCGGCCAGGAAAACAACGGCTTCATCTATCTCATGCAGGAACTGCCCTGGGAGCGCATGCAGATCGCAATCGGGGCGGTGGCGAAAGCCGAGGCGGCCGTGGAGTGGACCAAGGTCTACGTCAGCGAGCGCAAGGCCTTCGGCAAGCTGGTGTCGAGCTTTCAGAACACGCGCTTCAAGCTGGCGGAGCTCGCCACCGAGGTGCAGATCGCCCGCGTGTTCGTGGACCGCTGCCTGGAATTGCTGCTGGAGGGGAAGCTCGATACCGCCACCGCATCGATGGCGAAATACTGGGTCACCGACCTGGAGTGCAAGGTGATCGACGAATGCCTGCAGCTGCACGGCGGCTACGGCTTCATGTGGGAATTCCCCATCGCGCGCGCCTACGTGGACGCGCGCGTGCAGCGCATCTACGGCGGCACCAACGAAATCATGAAGGAAGTCATTTCCCGTTCACTGGGACTGGGAGGCAAGGATGGCTAGTACCGAGGCAATGATCTTCGACGCGATCCGCACGCCGCGCGGCAAGGGCAAGCGCGACGGCTCGCTTTACGAGGTGAAGCCGGTGACGCTGCTCGCCGGCGTGCTGAAGGAACTCCAGCGCCGCAACGACCTCGACACCGCCGAGGTGGAGGACGTGGTGATCGGCTGCGTCACGCCCTCGGGCGAGCAGGGCTCGTGCATCGCCAAGACCGCGGCGCTGGTCGCCGGCTGGGACTGGAAGGTGCCCGGCGTACAACTGAACCGCTTCTGCGCCTCCGGCCTCGAAGCGGTGAACCTCGCCGCGCAGAAAGTGCGCTCGGGCTGGGAGGACCTGGTGGTGGCGGGCGGCGTGGAGTCCATGTCGCGCGTGCCGATGGGCTCGGACCGCGGCGCCTGGGCCTGCGACCCGCAGACGAATCTCGATACCGCCTTCATTCCCCAGGGCATCAGCGCGGACCTGATCGCCACGCTGGAGGATTTCTCGCGCGAGGAGATCGACGCGTTCGCGCTGCAATCGCAGGAAAAGGCCGCCGCCGCGCGCGCGGCTGGGCGCTTCAAGAAATCCGTGGTGCCGGTAAAGGACGCCGTCGGCAGCGTGATCCTGGACCACGACGAGTTCATCAAGCCGCATACCACGCTGGAAGGCCTCGCCGCGCTCAAGACCTCCTTCGACAAACCGGGCGAGATGGGCTACGACGCGGTCGCCATTCGCCGCTACCCGCAAGTGGAGCGCATCCGCCACGTGCACACCGCGGGCAATTCCTCCGGCATCGTGGACGGGTCCGCCGCGGTGCTGATCGGCAGCGAGAAAAAGGGCAAGGCGCTGGGCCTGAAGCCTCGCGCGCGCATCGTCGCCGCCGCGCTTTCGGGCGCGGATCCCACGATCATGCTCACCGGCCCGATGCCTGCGGCGAGGAAGGCGCTCGCCAAGGCGAAGATGAAGATCGGCCAGATCGATCTGTTCGAGATCAACGAAGCCTTCGCCGTAGTGCCGATGAAGTTCATGCAGGAAATGGGCGTGCCCGCGGAAAAGGTGAACGTGAACGGCGGCTCGATCGCCATGGGCCACCCGCTCGGCGCCACCGGCGCGATGATCCTCGGCACGCTGATCGACGAGCTGGAGCGCAGGAAGCTGCGCTACGGCCTGGCGACGCTGTGCGTCGGCGGCGGCATGGGCATCGCAACGATCGTCGAGCGCCTCTGATGCCGGTGCGCTGCGAGCAGGGGGGCGACCAGGTCGTCACCCTGACCTTCGACGCGCCCGGCGCGCCGGTCAACACCATGACCGCGGCCTGGCAAAAGGCATTTGCCGCCGCGGTCGCGCGCCTCGAGAAAGAAAAAGACGCCATCGCCGGCGTGATCCTGTGCTCGGCGAAGAAGACCTTCTTCGCCGGGGCCGAGCTGAAGGACATTCTGAAACTCACCGAGGCCGACGCGCCGCGGCTGTTCCAGGAAATCGAGGAAACCAAGCGGTGCTTTCGCGCGCTCGACAAACTCGGCAAGCCGGTCGTCGCGGCGCTCGAGGGCGCGGCGCTCGGCGGCGGCTGGGAACTGGCGCTCGCCGCGCATTGCCGCATCTGCCTGAACGACGAGCGGATCGAACTCGGCCTGCCGGAAGCGACGCTGGGCCTGCTGCCCGGCGCGAGCGGCGTCACCAAGACCGTGCGCCTGCTCGGCCTGCAGGCCGCGCTGCCTTACCTGATGGAGGGCCGCACCATGTGTCCGCAGGAGGCCGCCAAGCTCGGCCTGCTGCAGGGCCTCGCCGCCAGCCGCGAGGACCTCTACCGCATGGCGCGCGAGTGGATCGCGAAGAATCCCGCGCCCAGGCAACCCTGGGACGAGGAGAATTACCGCATGCCCGGGGGCACGCCGGCGAGCCCGCAGATCGCGCAGATGCTCGCCATCGCGCCGGCCATGCTGGTGGAGAAGACGCGCGGGCTGTACCCGGCGCCGGAGGCGATCATGGCCGCGGCGGTGGAAGGCGCGAGCGTGGATTTCGACACCGCGCTCAGGATCGAGTCGCGCTACCTCGCCAAGCTGGCAGTGAGCCCGGTGGCGAAAAACCTGATCACGCTGTTCTTCAATCGCACTGCGATCCGTTCGGGTGCCTCGCGCCCGAAGGACATCCCGAAGTGGAAGGCGACGAAAGTCGGCATCCTCGGCGCGGGCATGATGGGCGGGGGCATCGCCTGGGCCAACGCGAGCCGCGGCGTGGCCTGCGTGCTGAAGGACGTGACGCTCGAACAAGCGCTCAAGGGAAAGTCTTACGGTGAAAAGCTGGCGGCCAAGCGGAATCGGCCCCAGGTGCCCGCGTTGATCACGCCCAGCGCGAGCGTGGCGGATTTGCACGGCTGCGACCTGATCATCGAGGCGGTGTTCGAGAAGCGCGAGCTCAAGGCGCAGGTGACGAAAGAGGCGGAACCGCAGCTCGCCGCGGGGGGCCTCTTCGCCTCCAACACCTCGACGCTGCCGATCACGGGTCTTGCGCAGGCGAGCGCGAAGCCCGAGAACTTCATCGGCCTGCACTTCTTCTCGCCGGTGGACAGGATGCCGCTGGTCGAGATCATCAAGGGCAAGAAGACTTCGCCCGAGACGCTGGCGCGCGCCTATGACTACGTGCTGCAGATCGGCAAGACGCCGATTGTCGTGAACGATGCGCGCGGCTTCTACACCAGCCGCACCTTCGGCACCTTCGTCGCCGAGGGCTGCAGCATGCTCGCCGAGGGCATCCCCGCGGCGGTGATCGAGAACGCGGGGCGCCTCGCCGGCATGCCGGTCGGGCCGCTCGCGGTAATCGACGAGACCTCGATGTCGCTCTCGGTGCAGGTGATGGCGCAGACCAGGGCCGACCTCGAAGCCGAAGGCAAGAAGTACGCGCCGCAGCCGGGCCAGGAAGTGATCCAGCGCATGGTGAGTGAATTCAAGCGTCCTGGCCGCGCGGGCGGCGGCGGCTTCTACGAGTATCCGCAGGAAGGCAGGAAATACCTCTGGCCCGAACTGGCAAAGATCTTTGGCAAGAAGAATGCGGTCTGGGACTTCGAGGAGTTGAAGGAGCGTCTGCTTTATCGCCAGGCGATCGAGACCGCGCGCTGCCTGGAGGAGGGCGTGCTCGAGCACGTGCACGACGGCAACATCGGCTCGATCTTCGGCATCGGCTTTCCGGCCTGGACCGGCGGCGCCCTGCAGTACGTGAACCACGTGGGGACAAAGAAGTTCGTCAAGCGCGCCGAAGCGCTGGCGAAGAAGCTGGGCCCACGCTTCGCGCCCCCCAAGCTTCTGCGCGAGCTGGCGGCGAAGGGCAAGCCGCTCGCCTGATGTCGCTGCCGTGATCCTCGACATCCAACGCCGCGGCCCGGCTGCCTGGTTGTGGTTGAACCGGCCCGAAGCGCGCAACGCGCTCAGCGACGAGTTGATCGCTGCGCTGGAGACCGCGCTCGACGTCCTGGAGAAGGACGCCGCGGCGCGCGTGCTCGTGCTGGCCGGGCGCGGGCCCGCGTTCTGCGCCGGGGGCGACCTGACACGCATGGAAAAGGCGGCGAACATGACGCGCATGCGCTCGCGCCGCGAGGCCGCCCGCTTTGCGAATCTGCTTTACCGCATGCAGGGCTATGCCAAGCCGATCGTCGCGCGCGTGCACGGCCCCGCCTACGCAGGGGGCATGGGGCTGGCAGCGGCGTCGGACCTCGTCGTCGCCGCGGAGGAAGCCGAGTTCGCGTTGCCTGAAACCCGCATCGGGCTGGTGCCGGCCATGATCAGCCCCTACCTGGTGCGCGCGATGGGCGCGCAGCAGACCCGGCGCTACATGCTGACCGGCGAGCGGCTGGCCGCGCGCGAGGCGTTCCGCATCGGCCTGGTGCACGAATGCGTGCCGGCTGCCGAGCTGGATGCGGTGCTCGGCAAGCTGTGCGAGAGGCTCGCGCAAGCGGGGCCGGAGGCGCTGGCGCGCGCCAAGAAGTTGCTGCTGCAGGTGCAGGGCGCGGCCCTCACCCCGCAACTGGCCAGGGACACGGCCGCGGTCCTGGCCGAGGTGCGCGCGGGGCCGGAGGCGCGCGAAGGCATCCGGTCGTTTCTCGAAAAGCGCAAACCTTCCTGGCAGTAGCTGCGCTAACATCGAATTCTTTTTTTTGCGGGGAATCCGGCATGAACAAGCGCGTCGTGCTCGCCAGCTATCCGGAAGGCTGGGTCACCGAAGCCAATTTCCGCGTCGAATCCGCGCCGGACCCCAAGCCCGCCGAAGGCGAGGTGCTGGTGAAAAATCTCTGGCTGTCGCTCGACCCCTACATGCGCGGGCGCATGAGCCAGCAAAAGAGCTACGTGAAGGGGGTCGAGATCGGCGAGGTGATGAGCGGCGAGACAGCGGGCGAGGTACTCGAGTCGAAGCATCCGGGATTCAAGCCGGGCGACAAGGTGACCGCGCCCGCCGGCTGGCAGCTCTTCTGGTGCGGCAAGGGCGAACTCCTGACCAAGGTGGACGCCTCGAAGGTGCCGCTGTCCTACTTTCTCGGTTGCCTGGGCATGCCCGGGCGCACGGCGTACTTCGGCATGAAGGAGATCTGTGCGCCCAAGGCGGGAGAGACGGTCCTGGTCTCGGCCGCGTCGGGTGCGGTGGGTAGCGTCGTGGGGCAGCTTGCCAAGGCCTGGGGCTGCCGCGCGGTCGGCATCGCGGGCGGCAAGGCGAAGTGCGATTACGTGGTGAAGGAATTGGGGTTCGATGCCTGCGCCGACTACAAGGCGGGCGATCTCACCAACCAGCTCAAGGCGGCCTGCCCGAAAGGCGTGGACGCCTGTTTCGAGAACGTGGGCGGCGAGATTCTGGATACCGTGTTGCGCCTGATGAACCTGCGCTCGCGCATCGCGATCTGCGGACTGATCTCGGACTACAACGCGAAAGAGCCCTACGGCGTGAAGATGTTCCGCTCGATCCTCGTCAACCGCATCAAGGTGCAGGGCATGATCGTGTTCGACTGGCAGCCGCGCTACCCGGAAGCGAATCAGGCCTTGCTCGATCTCGTGGTCGGCGGCAAGATCAAGACCCGCGAATCGGTTGTGCAGGGGCTCGAGAACGCGCCCAAGGGTCTGATCGGCCTTCTCAAAGGCGAAAACTTCGGCAAACAACTGGTGAAACTCACATGATCGACCTCTATACCTGGCCTACGCCCAACGGGCACAAGATCCACATCATGCTGGAGGAGACCGCGCTGCCCTACCGGGTGATCCCCGTGGACATCGGCGCCGGCGACCAGTTCAAACCCGAGTTTCTCAAGATCTCGCCCAACAACAAGATGCCGGCGATGGTCGATAGCGATGGCCCGGGCGGCAAGCCGCTGGCGCTCGCCGAGTCCGGCGCGATGCTGTTCTACCTGGCTTCCAAGACCGGCAAGTTCCTGCCCGACGACATCCGCAAGCGCTGGCAGGTGATGCAGTGGGTGATGTTCCAGATGGGCCACATCGGCCCGATGCTCGGCCAGGCGCACCACTTCCTCGGCTATGCGCCCGAAAAAATAGAATACGCGATGAACCGCTACAAGAACGAAGCGAACCGCCTGTACGGCGTCGTCGAGCGGCGCCTGAGGGAATCCAAGTTCCTCGCCTGCGACGAGTACACCATCGCCGACATGGCGGCCATGCCCTGGATGCGCTTTCCCGAGCGCCAGGGCGTGGACATCGCGGAATTCCCGAAGCTGCAGCGCTGGCGCGAGGGCATCGCCGCGCGCCCGGCGGTGCAGCGCGCGCTGCAGGTGCTCGCCGACCGGCGGCGGCCCGAGATGACCAAGGAACAGAAGGAAATGCTGTTCGGAGCGACGCAATATGCCAAGCGCTGAACTGAAGGGGAAGGTCGCCTGGGTCACGGGCGGCGGCTCGGGCATCGGGCTCGCCGGGGCCGTGGAGCTCGCGCGCGCCGGTGCGCACGTGGTGATCTCGGGCCGCAGCGCGGAAACGCTGAAGAAAGCGGAGAAGGAGGTTCGGGAAGCGGGCAGCGGCGAGGCGATCGCGCTGGACGTCGCCGAGCAGAAGGAGGTCGCCAAGGCGGCCGCCGAGATTCTCAAGCGGCGCGGGCACATCGACATCCTGGTGAACAGCGCCGGCGTCAATCTGCCGAAGCGCTCATTCCAGCACGTGTCGGTCGAGGGTTGGGACCAAGTCGTCGCGATCAATCTGTCCGGGATGTTCTATTGCTGCCACGCCGTGCTGCCCGGCATGCGCACGCGCAGGGACGGCTTGATCATCAACATCTCCTCCTGGGCCGGCCGCTACGCGAGCGTGCTCACCGGCCCGGCGTACAACGCCACCAAGCGCGCGGTGATTGCGCTCACCGAGTCGATCACCATCGAGGAATGCGCCAACGGCATCCGCGCCACCTCGATCCTGCCGGGCGAGGTCTCCACCCCGATCATGGAAAAGCGCCCGATTCCACCCTCGAAGGAGGAGCGCGCGCGCATGGCGCAGGCCGAGGATCTCGGCAGGGCGATCCTGTTCGTCGCGGCGATGCCGGCGCGCACCTGCATCAACGAGATGATCATCGCGCCGACCTGGAACCGGCTGATCCTGGGTGGACTGGAAAAATAGGGACCGGGCCAATTTTCCTCCGCGTCACCCTGCCGTTTCTGGCGGGCTATTTCGTTTCCTACATCTACCGCTCGGTCAACGCGATCATCGGGCCGGAGATCGCTCGTGAGCTCGGCCTGTCCGCGGCGGGCCTCGGGCTGCTCTCCGGCATCTACTTCTTCACCTTCGCGCTGTTCCAGCTGCCGCTCGGTGTGCTGCTGGACCGCTATGGGCCGCGGCGCGTGAATGCGACACTGCTGCTGATCGCCGCCGCGGGCGGCGCCTGGTTCGCCCTCGGGCAGACGGCTGCCGAGCTCACGGCGGCGCGCGCACTGATGGGGTTGGGGGTTTCGGGCTGCCTGATGGCCTCCTTCTCTGCTTTCGCTCTCTGGTATCCCGCGGACCGCATCGCAACCATGAACGGCGTGGCCTTCGCCAGCGGCATGCTGGGCGCGGTGATGGCGACGGTGCCTTTGGAGATGGCGTTGCGCGTGCTGCACTGGCGCGAGGTGTTCGCCGGCATCGTTGCGCTCACCGTGGCGGTGAGCCTGGTGCTGTTCCTGGTGGTGCCGGAGCGCGTTGCGGGCCACAAGGGCGGCAGCCTCGCATCGCAGTGGCGCGGCTTCGCCGAGCTGGCGCGCGATGCGGCATTTTGGCGCGCCGCGCTCGCCATCGGCGCGAGCCAGCTCGCGGCGGTGTCCTTGTCCACGCTGTGGGTGGCGACCTGGCTGCGCGACGTCGCCGGCTACGGCCCGGCGCAGGTGGCACGCGCGCTGCTGCTGTTCAGCGTCGCCATGATGTTCGGCTACATCGGCTTCGGCAAGGCGGCGGATTTGCTGGCCCGGCGCGGCCGGAGCACGCTGCCGCTGCTCGCGGGCGGCGTCGCAGTCGCCTCTCTGTGCCTTGCGCTCCTCGCGCTCGGCGTGCGTACCGGCGCGCTCGCGCTATGGACGATATTTTTCGTCGGCGCGACTGCGGTGGTGCTGTCCTACGCGCTATTCGCGCGCCGCTATCCCCGGGAGATGGTCGGGCGCGTGAACACGGCACTGAACGTGTTCGTGTTCGTCGGCATGTTCAGCGGTCAGTGGGCGGTGGGTCTGATGCTCAATCTGTGGCCGCAGGCGGCCGCGGGCTACGCGCCGCAGGCTTACCCCTGGGCGCTCGGCATGCTTTGGCTGGTGCAGTTCGCCGGCCTCGCCTGGCTTTGGTCGGGCCGGGACCTGCTGGCTACGCCGCGATGAAGATGTCCTTGTAGGATGTGTAGACCGACGCCGCGAGCACCGGGCCCAGCACCAACCAGCCCAGGCCTGCCGGAATCGCGGCGAGCACGCCGAGCACCAGCATCACGACGCCGTAGACCAGGAACGGCACGATGTTCTTCAGGCAGCCGAAGAAACTTTCCTGCATGGCGTCGAGCACGCCCTTGCCATGGAACAGCACCAGCGCCGGCGCGAACCAGATCGCCATCAGCACCGGCATCAGCAGGGCGAACATGATCAGCATTGCGAGGATGAAGGCCAGGGCCGCCGCGGGCGTCGCCATGTCCGGCGTCGCGCCGGCAAAAATCGCGAACAAGCTCGCGCCGGTGACCAGCCCCACCGCCAGCGCGAGCACCACCGCGGCGCCAAGATAGATCGCGCCGACCAGGACGAGTGTGGTAAAGCGCTCGCGGAAGCCCGCGAACAGGTGAGCGAACTCCAGCTCGCGGCCCTCATCGACCGCGCGACCGGCGGCGAAGATTCCGGCGCCGAACACCGGCGTCAGTACGGTCGAGGCGAACACGCCGAGAATCGGCAGGATGCCAAGCACCACCATGATCACGAGCAGCGCCACGAATAGCGCGATCCACATGCCGGGCTGCTTCTTGAACAGCTCCCAGCCCGCGGCGATCCAGCCCCAGCCGCGCCCGGCAGCCACCGCGCGCCCACCCACGACCACCTCGCCCGCCATGTCAGCCTCCCTTGGCTTGCTTTTGCCTGACGATCACGGTGCCGATGGCTTTCGCCACCAGAGAGCCGTCGACGTTCTTCGCCTCGGCCTCCACGAAGGTCATGCTGCGTCCGTCCCTCAGCACCCGCGCCTCGGCGATCAGCCTGTCGCCGCTGCCCCCGCCGATGAAGGAGGTGCTCATGTCGATGGTGATCACGCCGGTGGAATCGGGATGCAGCGTGCGCGCGGCGGTGCACAGCGCCACGTCGAGCAGCGACAGGATGACGCCGCCGTGCGCGGTGCCCAGGCTGTTGGTGAAATGCTCCGGGAGCGGCATCGACAGGCGCGCCGTGCCTTCGCCCAGCGTCTCGGTGGTGAGGCCGAGGTGCGCGACGAACGGGATTTTCTTCTGGTAGTCGCGCGTGTACTGGACTTTGGCGTCGGTGCTCATATGATCGTCGCGCCCCCGTCCACCACGATCGCCTGGCCATTGATGTGGCGCGAGGCTTCGGATGCGAGCAGCGCCGTGATGCCTTTCAGGTCTTCGTCGTTGCCGACGCGTCGCGTCGGCGTCGCCTCGATGATGGTCTGCAGTTCGGTGCCGAGCGTGGCGCGCGTCATTTTGGAAGGAAAGAACCCGGGGCAGATCGCGTTCACCGTGATGCCGTGGGCGCCCCATTCCGCGGCGAGTTGCCGCGTCAGGCCCACCACGCCGTGCTTGGTCGCGACGTAGGCCGCGGTGCGCACCAGGCGCGGGTCGTTCGCCTGGATGCCGTTGACCGAAGCGATGTTGATGATGCGGCCCCACTTGCCGGGGATCATGACCTTCTTGGCGAGCAGCTGGCTGAGGACGAAGGTTCCCGTCAGGTTCAGGTTCACCAGTTTGTCCCAGGCTTCCAGCGGGTGATCCTCCGCGGGCGCGCCCCAGGTGGCGCCCGCGTTGTTCACGAGGATATCCACCTTGCCGAGCTTCGCCAGGATCTGCGCCACCACCGGCGCGATTGTCTCGCGCTTGCCGAGGTCGCACACCCAGGCCGTGGCCTCGATGCCGCGCCCCTTCAGGTGCGCGACCGCCTCGTCGAGCTCGTCCTTCTTCCTCGCGGTAAGGGCGAGCCGCGCGCCCATCTCGCCGAGCGCCCCGGCCATCTGCAGCCCCAGCCCGCGCGAGCCGCCGGTGACCAGCGCCACGCGCCCGTTCAAATCGAGCAGCTGCTTGACGTTCATGGATCGGAATTTTGTTGGTAAGGTGCAGCCTATGCTAACACCGCCACCGCGCGCGGCGTACACGCGCGCCGAACTCGACAAGCTCATCTGCCCGCGCTCCATCGCCGTGGTCGGCGCCTCGCCGCGCGCCGGCTCCTTCGGCATGCGCACGCTCGAGAACCTGGCGCATTACGCGGGGCAGGTATTCCCGGTGAACGCGAAGTACGAGCGCATTGGCGAGCGCGTCTGCTTCGCGTCGCTCATGGCGCTGCCGCACACGCCCGACTGCGTGGTGCTGGTGGTGCCGCGCGAGGGCGTGGAGGCAATGTTGGAGGAGGCGGCGGCCGCCGGCGCGGGCGCGGCCATCGTCTATGCCTCGGGCTACGGCGAGATGGCGCGCGAGGACGCGGGGCGCGCGCAGCAGCGCCTTGCCGACATCGCGCGCGCGGCAAAAATGCCGATGCTCGGGCCCAACTGCATGGGCCTCGTGAACCATGCGCTGCGCGCCGGCATGAGCTTCATCCCCGAGTACGCGCGCACGCCGGGCAATGCAGGCTCGATTGCCGTGGTGAGCCAGTCCGGGGCGCTCGGCTATGCGCTGGCGCAGGCCTGGGACCGGGGCCTGGGCGTGCGCTACTTCTTCTCGGCGGGCAACTCGGCGGACGTCGACGTGGGCGACCTGGTCGCGGCGATGGCGCAAGATGATGACTGCAAGGCGATCGCCTGCCTGTTCGAGGGCGCCGCGAGCGCCGCGCGCATGCTGGAGGCGGGGGAGCGTGCGCGCTGCGCGGGCAAGCCGGTGATCGTGTTCAAGCTGGGGTCGAGCGAGGACGGCGCGGCCGCCGCACGCTCGCACACGGGATCCCTGGCGGGCTCGTCAGTGGCCTGGCGCGCGCTGTTCGAGCGCGCCGGATTCGTGGCGGTCGAGGACTTCGATGCGCTGCTCGAATACGCGCGCTTTTTCGCCATCGCCGGCAAGCCGCTTGCGCGCGGCGTCGCCGCCATTTCCGGTTCGGGTGGGGCGGGCGTGATGGCGGCGGACAAGGCAGCGCGGCACGGCGTACCGATGCCGCAGCCGCTGGAGGCGACCGGCGCGAAGCTGCGCGCGATCGTGCCGGAATTCGGCGCGGCAAGGAATCCCTGCGATCCGACCGGGCAGGTGCTGAATGTGCCCGAGTCCTTCGGCCAGTGCTGCCGCGCGCTGCTCGATGACCCGCAGTACGGCGCGCTGGTGGTGCCGGCCACGGTGGCGGTGCTCGAGACGGCGAAGGACCGCGTGCCCGCGATGGCGGCGCTCGCGCGCGAGCAGGCCAAGCCCGTCGCGCTGGTGTGGCTCTCCGAATGGCTGCAGGGCCCGGGCGCCGAGGAGTACGAAAAGGACGAGCGCATTCCCGTGTTCCGTTCCATGGAGCGGTGCTTCGGCGCCATCGCCGCCTGGCATGCGCTGGCGGACAGGAAATTCGAGCCCGCGAAGCGGATCACCAATGCCGCGGCACCGGCCGAGGCGAGAAAGCTGCTCGCGGCCGCGGGAGCTACGCTCACCGAACGCGAAGCGAAGAAGCTTCTTGCGGTGTACGGTGTGCCGGTGGTGGAAGAGCGGCTGGCGCGCACGGTGGAAGAGGCGCTCGCGGCAGCGCGCGCGCTGGGCTACCTGGTGGCGCTGAAGGCAGAGTCGCCGACCCTGCTGCACAAGACCGAGCTGGGCGTCGTGCGCCTCGGCATCGCGGACGAGGCGGCGCTGCGCCGCGCTTACGGCGAGATCGCCGCCGCCGCGCACGGCCACGAGCTGCGCGGCGTGCTGGTGCAGCCCATGGTGACGGGCGTGGAAGTGATCGTGGGCGCGCGCGTGGACCCGGCGGTCGGGCCGCTGGTGGTGGTGGGCTCGGGCGGCGTGCTGGTCGAGCTGGTGCAGGACAGCGTGGCGGCGCTTGCGCCGATATCGGTTCAGGAAGCTAGCGCGATGCTCGCGCGGCTGAAGGGCTACCCGCTGCTCACTGGCTTTCGCGGCAGCGCGCCGGTGAACCTCGACGCGCTCGCCGAGGCGGTGGCGCGCGTCTCGGAGCTCGCGGCCGACCTCGCCGGCGAGATCGAGGAGCTGGACGTGAATCCGCTGCGCTGCGGCACCGAGCGGGTGGTGGCGGTGGATGCCTTGATCGTGAAACGGAGGGCCGCATGAACGACGCAAGAGGAGTACCCGTGTCGGGCGGCAGTGCCAAGAGCCAGGAGATCTACGAGCAGGCGTTGCGCGCTCTGAACGTCTACCGCGGCGACGCGGTGGCGATCATCGACCAGGCGCTGGCGGCCGAGCCGGACTTCGCCATGGGCCAGGTGCTGCGCGCGCAGGTGCAGGTCACCATGTGGGAGCGCAGCATGCTGCCGGGCGTGCGGGACGGCGTCGTGCGCCTCGAGGCACTGCACGGCAGGATGAACGAGCGCGAGCGGCGCCACAAGCGCGCGCTCAAGCTGTGGGCGGCGGGCGACTGGGAAGGGCACCGCGCCGAGCTCGATCGCCTCCTCGCCGAGCACCCGCGCGACCTGCTCGCGCTGCAGGTCGGCCATCTCGCGGACTTCTTCCACGGCGACCGGGACAACCTGCGCGGGCGCGTGGCGCGCGCGCTGCCGGCGTGGAGCCGCGAAGACGAGGGCTACGGGTTCCTGCTCGGCATGCAGGCTTTCGGCCTGGAGGAGTGCGGCGCCTACGGGGAGGCGGAGGAGGCTGGCCGGCGCGCGCAGGAGTTCGAGGCCGACGACTGCTGGGCGCAGCACGCCCTGGCGCACGTGATGGAGATGCAGGCGCGCCAGGAGGAGGGCATCGGATTCATGGAAGGGCGCAAGGCGCACTGGGCGCAGGAGGACAACGGCTTTGCCTTCCACAACTGGTGGCACACGGCGCTCTATCACCTCGACCAGGGCAGGCCGCAGCGGGCACTCGAGATCTACGACCAGGGCGTGAGGCCGCAGCCAAGCGAAATCCGCCTGATGATGCTGGATGCCGCGGCGCTGCTCTGGCGCATGCACCTGCGCGGGCAGGACACGGGCAGGCGCTGGGAAGAGCTTGCCGATGCCTTCCAGAAGGGTGACGAGAACGGCTTCTACGCCTTCAACGACATGCACGCCATGACGTCCTTCGTCGCCGCCGGACGGGCCGAGGCGGCAGCCGGTCTGCTCAAGGCGGTTGAGGTTTCGGCCGCGGAACGAGGCACCAACGGCCACATGGCGCGCGTGGCCGGCTTGCCGATCGTGCGGGCGATCGAGGCTTTCGGACGCGCGAAGTATGCGCAGGCAGTGGATCTGCTGATGCCGGTACGCTACAGGGCCAACATCTTCGGCGGAAGCCACGCGCAGCGCGACATCGTGCACCGCACGCTGATCGAGGCCGCCCTGCGCGCGGGCGACAAGCCCCTGTCGCGCTCGCTCGCCAACGAGCGCGCGGCGCTGAAGCCGCACTGCCCGTTCACCCGTGAATTGGGCGCGCGCGCCGAAGCCTAGCTCAGCCTTTCAGCTGCAGCGACTTGTACTCGAGGAACTCCTCCAGCCCGTACACGCCCGCTTCGCGCCCGTGGCCGGATTGCTTGAAGCCGCCGAAGGGCGCGTTCATGTTGAAGGCGCCTCCGTTCACGTCGATCTGCCCGGCGCGGATGCGGCGCGCCACCGCTTGCGCGCGCGCCTCGTCCCTGGACCACACGGCGCCGGCAAGGCCGTAGGGCGAGTCGTTGGCGATGCGCACCGCCTCGTCCTCGTCCTGGTAGGCGATGATCGAGAGCACCGGCCCGAAGATCTCCTCCTGCGCGATGGCCATGGAGTTCTTCACCTTGCCAAAGATGGTCGGCTTGACGAAGTAGCCACCCGGCAGGCCGTCGGGCTGTTCCGCGCCGCCGGTGAGCACTTCGGCGCCTTCCGCGACGCCCTTCTTGATGTAGCCGCGCACGCGCTCAAGCTGCATCTGCGAGGACAAGGGTCCCAGGCGCGTGCTTTCCAGCATCGGGTCGCCGAGGGTAAAGCCCTTGGCCGCCTCCACCGCGAGCTTCGCCGCCTCGTCGTATTTCGAATGCGGCACCAGCATGCGCGTGAGCGCCGTGCAGGTCTGGCCGGAATTGAGATAGCAGCCGCTGACCGTACCCTTGACCGCGGCGGCGAGGTCGGCGTCCTCCAGGATCACCGAAGCGCTCTTGCCGCCGAGTTCCAGTGCAACGCGCTTCACGCTCTGCGCCGCGATTTCCGAAATGCGCTTGCCGGCGCGCGTCGAGCCGGTGAACGAGATCATGTCCACCTGCGGGTGCTTCACCAGGGCTTCGCCCACCACCGGGCCGAAGCCGGTGACCAGGTTGAAGACGCCCTTCGGCAGCCCGGCGGCTTGCACCACCTCGGCGAGGATGAACGCGTTGAACGGAGCAATTTCCGAGGGCTTGAGTACCACGGTGCAACCCGCGGCGAGCGCCGGCGCGACCTTGAGCGCGATCTGGTGCAAGGGGTAGTTCCACGGCGTGATGGCGCCGACCACGCCGACCGGCTCCTGCACCACCACGGAGTTGCCGACGCGCTCCTCGAACTTGTGCTCCTTGCCGATGCGCGCGTAGTTGGCGAAATTGGCGATCGGCAATCCGGCCTGGATGCGACCGGCGAGCTTGATCGGCATGCCGACTTCCTGCGCGATGGTCTTCGCGATCTCCTCGGCGCGTGCCTTCAGGCCGTCGGAAATTTTCTGCAGGAACTCCGCACGCCGTTCGGCGCCCGTGCGGCTCCAGCCCTCGAGCGCGGCGTGCGCCGCGGCGACCGCCGCGTCGATGTCCCGCTCGCTGCCGGCCGGGATCCTGCCCATCACCTCGCCGGTGCCGGCGTTGTGCACGTCGATGGTTTCCCTGGTCGAGGCGGCGACCCAATGGCCGCCGATGAAGAATTTGTCGCGCGTCAGCATGTCGGATTCCTGCGGTAGGGAGCGCGTGATTATACTGTCGGGCATGAACCATGCAGGCAAGGCGGTGATCTGCCGCGAACTGAACAAGCCCGTGGTCGTCGAGGAAATTGCCGTCGACTCACCCAAGCGCGGCGAGGTGATGGTAAAAATCGCCGCCTGTGGCGTGTGCCACTCCGACCTCTCGGCGACCAACGGCACCATCACGCTGCCGCCGCCCCTGGTGCTCGGCCACGAGGGGGCGGGCGAGGTGATCGAGGTGGGCGAGGGCGTGACGCAACTCGCTGTCGGCGACCACGTGGTGTCGTCCTTCATCTACATGTGCGGCAAGTGCCGCTTTTGCGAGGCCGGGCGGCCGGTGCTGTGCCTGGAGCAGGGCAAGGCGCTCACCACGCCGCCCGAAGGCACGCCGCGCGTGCACGACAAGGCCGGCAAGCCGCTGGGCATTTTCTGCGGCTGCGGCGTGATGGCAGAGTACGCCACGCTGTCGGTGGACAACCTGGTGAGCATCGACAAGAAAATCCCGCTGGACCGCGCGGCGCTGGTGGGCTGCGCGGTGACCACCGGCGTGGGCGCCGTGTTCAACACTGCGAGGGTCGAGCCGGGCTCGAGCGTCGCGGTGTTCGGCTGCGGCGGCGTCGGGCTCAACGTGGTGCAGGGTGCCGCCATCGCCGGCGCCGAGCGCATCATCGCCATCGACACGCTGCAGGCGAAGCTCGACCTGGCGCGGCAGTTCGGCGCCACCGCCACGATCCTCGCCAAGCCCGGCGAGGACATGGCCAAGGCGCTGAAAAAGATGACCGGCGGCGGCCCGGACTACGCGTTCGAGTGCGTGGGCGTGGGCGCGCTCGCCGAGACCGCCTTCCGGGCGATCCGCCGCGGCGGCAAGGCGGTGCTCGTCGGCGTGGCGCGAGCGACGGATAGCGCCGCGATCAAGCCGATGGCCATGGTGTTCGAGGAAAAGACCATGCAGGGCAGCTACTTCGGTTCCTGCGTGCCGCGCATCGATTTTCCGCGCATGCTGCAGCTCTACACGGCGGGGCGCCTCAAGCTCGACGAGCTGATCACGCGGCGCTACGCGATCGACGAGGCGCCGCAGGCCTTCGCCGACCTCGAATCCGGACGCAACGCGCGGGGCGTGATCGTTTTCTGATGGCATCCATCGTCGCGGCGCGGCGCGGCCGCATCCTGGTGGTCGACGACCAGCGCGCGAACGTCGAAATGCTGGTCGAGCTGCTGCGCTCGCGCGGCTACGAGGTGACCGGGGCCTACGACGGCGAAGCCGCCTTGCAGATGATCGCCGAGCGCGGCTTCGACCTCGTGATCTCCGATATCCGCATGCCGGGCATCGACGGCTACGAGCTCGCCCAGCGCGTGCGCGGCAACCCCGCCACCGCTCTGCTGCCGGTGGTGCTGGTCACCTCGCTCGAGGATCGCGATGGGCACGACGAACGCATCAAGGGCATCGAGGCGGGCGCCGACGATTTCCTCACCAAGCCGGTGCGTTACGCGGAGCTGTTCGCGCGCGTGCGCTCGCTGTTGCGCGTGAAGGTGCTGCAGGACGAGGTGCGCAGGCAGGCCGAAGAGCTGCGCGTGTGGAATGACCGGCTGGAACAGCGGGTGCGCGAGCAGGTGGCGGCGATCGACCGCCTGACGAAAATGAAGCGCTTCTTCTCGCCGCCGGTGGCCGAGGCCATCGTCGCCGGCGGCGTCGACATGCTCGAGCCGCACCGGCGCGAGATCACCGCGCTGTTCCTGGACCTGCGCGGCTTCACCGAGTTCACCGACCGCGCCGATCCCGACGCGGTGATGAAGCTGCTCAGCGAGTACCACGCGACCATGGGCAATCTGGTCGACCGCTACGGCGGGACCCTGGAACACTTCGCCGGAGACGGCATCCTGGTCTTCTTCAACGATCCGATCCCGGTGGACCAGCCCGCGGTGAAGGCAGTGCGCATGGCGCTGGACCTGCAGCAGGCGTTCATGCCGATCGCGCAGGCCTGGGAGCGCCGCGGGCACAAGGTGGCGCTGGGCGTGGGCATCGCGCAGGGCGAGGCGACGCTCGGCGTGATCGGCTTCGAGCAGCGCTGGGAGTACGCGGCCATCGGCGCCGTCCCCAATCTGGCCGCGCGCCTCAGCGGCCAGGCGCGCGGCGGCGAGATCCTGATCGACGCCGTGACCTATGCCGATGTGAGCGACGTGGTGGATGCCGAGGCCGTGGGCCCCATGGCGCTGCGCGGCTTCACCCAGCCGATTCCGGTGTTCCGGCTCAAGCACCTCAAATAGGGACAGACCCCATTTTTCTCCCAGTTTTCTCATTTGAGAAAAATGGAGTCTGTCCCTTTTTTCACTCGACCAGCCGGTCGGCGCGAAGCCGTTCGGGCGGCTCCGGACGCGGACTTTGAACGCCCCGGAGCCGCGCTCCCATGACAGCATCGGTGCTATCATAAACGGATGGCTGACAAGCGCATCGTAGTGATCGATACGAACGTTTTCGTGTCGGCGCTGCTGCGGTCGGGCGGCGCCAGCCGGGAGGTGCTGCGCCGCTGTCTACGTGGAGATTTCGTTCCGCTCATGGGTAACGCCCTGTTCGCCGAGTACGAAGCCGTACTGTCGCGCGAGGCGCTGTTCGCCAAGAGCCTCCTTCCGCAAATGGAGCGCGAGAGGCTCTTCGATGCCTTCCTCTCGGCTTGCAGCTGGACGCGGGTCTACTATCTCTGGCGTCCGAACGTTCGCGACGAAGCCGACAATCACCTTGTCGAGCTTGCCGTTGCGGGCGGAGCAGAGAGACTGGTGACACGGAACGTGCGGGACTTGAAGGGCATGGAGTTGCGATTCGACCGGCTGGCGATCCTTCGGCCGGAGGACATCATCAAGGAGACATGACATGGGAACGTTGACCATCCGGGTGCCGGACGCCACGCACGAACGACTGAAGCAGCTCGCCAAGGCGAAAAGCGTCAGCGTCAACAAGCTGATCGAGGAATTGTCGGCGGCGGCGCTGGCGGAGTTCGACGCGGAGACGCGCTTCAGGATCCGCGCTGCCCGGGGCAGGCAGCAAGCGGGTCTTGCGTTGCTCGACAAGCTGGACAAGCTCGACAAACAAACCCCGCGTGCGCGCAGTGCGCGTTGATGCGTAGAGCGTGAGAATTCGCGCGACGACGCCCGGGTGGGGCCGGGGTCGCGACAGTTCCGATGCGACGCAGGTGTCGAGCGGGTAGCTCAACCGAGATCGACGGTGCGGGGCACCGAAAGATTGCGCATGCATTGCGCGGATTGACCCGGCGGCCCGCGCCGGAGGTGAATAAGTCACAGGAAGTCGACGCCTCAGTGCGCCGACTTCGCTAGCCCTCTCCGCAACACTCCCCCCACGCCGCCAAAGGGCGGGACGGCGCGATCTCCGGCAAGCCGCCCCCATTTACTTACTGACGGGCTACGCGCAGCCTAGCTTCGTTTCCTTAGCCCGCACTAGCGCGGTCACGGTCTCGTTCACCGGCGCGGCGACGCCGACTTGCATACCCACGCGCGGAATCGAGCCGTTGATGACGTCGATCTCGGATTTCCTTTTCGCCATCAGGTCGAGCAGCACCGAGGGCCGCGCCTTCGGAATCTTCGAGCCGAAGTCGCGCACGTAGGCCACCGGGTCGGTGAAGCCCAGCTTCACGCCCTTCGCCTTCGCCACCGCGTAGGCCTCGGTAGCGCAGGCCGCCGACACCTTGGAGAGGTCCGGGTCATCCATCACCTCTCCCGTAGTGGAATCCGAGATGCCGCATGGCCCGGAGTAGGCGCAGTTGCAGATGAGTTTTTCCCACACCAGCTGGTCGATGTCGTCGAACACCTTGACGCGAAAGCCCGCACCGCTCCAGGTTTCCTCGACCTTCTTCAGCCGCGGCGTGATCGGCCCGCCGAATTCACCCAGGCGCACGAGCTCCATGCCGTTGTGGTGCGCGTGGCCGGGTGACTTCATCGAAGCGCCAAAGCCGCCCACCACTCCGACCATGACGCGCTCACGCCCGAGAATCCCGGCGGCGGTCTCGGGACCGCCCAGCCCATTCTGGATGGACAGCACCGGCGTGTCCTTGCCGAGGAGCGACTTCGCCGACTCCGCCGCCGGGGCGACCTGCATCGCCTTGGTGGCGAGGATCACCAGGTCGCAGGTGCCGGCGTCCTTCGCAT
>CAZOSA010000016.1:0-21991 GCA_964582155.1 uncultured Enterobacteriaceae bacterium
CGAAAGCGCCGCGGGCATCAGCTGCGCCGCGCCGCGCAGACCGACGGCCTCGAGCTTGAGCAATACCAGGTCGCGGATCGCATCCTCGGGCAGATCGGTGTGCTCGCGCATCTGGAACGCCACGTTGTCGAAAACCGACATGTCGGTGAACAGGGCCCCGAACTGGAACAGCATGCCCATGCGCCGGCGCAGCGCGTACAGCCCCTCGCGGTCGAGTTCGCCGGTCACTTTGCCCAGCACGCGCGCACGGCCGCGGGTGGGCATCAGGATCGCCGCGATGATGCGCAGCAGCGTGGTCTTGCCACAACCCGACTGGCCCATCACCGCGACCACCTTGCCGCGTGGAATTCTGAGGCCGATGCCGTGCAGCACCGGCCGCCTGTCGTAGGCGAAGGAAAGATCCTCGATGACGGCGATGTCGGTGTCAGCCACGGGGGCAGGAGACGGCGGCAAAGCGCCGATTTTACTCGACGCGCTGGGCCAACCCGGTTTCCCCTATAGTTCGGGTCGTGGACACAGCGGTATCCGGCGCCGCGGTGAGCGTGGCGGGTCTGGTCAAACGCTTCGGCAAGCGCGAGGCGCTGGGCGGCGTCGACCTCGTAGTGGCGCCCGGGGAGGCTTTCGGCCTGGTCGGTGCCAATGGCGCCGGCAAGACCACGCTGCTCAAATGCATGCTCGATTTCTGCGCTTTCGAGGCCGGCCGCATCGAGATCTTCGGCGCGCCCAGCAGCCAGGCGCGCTCGCGCGAGCGCCTCGCCTATGTGCCCGAGCGCTTCCTGCCGCCACATTACCTGCGCGGCCGCGAGTTCCTCGAGTTCACCGTGGGACTGGGCGCAAGCCGCTATCGCGAAGCCGCCGCGCGTGCGCTGCTCGAGGAGCTGGGGCTCGATCCCGAGGCGCTGGACCGGCCGGTACGCGAGCTGTCCAAGGGCATGACGCAGAAGCTGGGTCTGGCCGGCGGTTTTCTTCTCGAGCGCGAGCTCACCGTGCTCGATGAGCCGATGAGCGGCCTCGACCCGGCCAGCCGCGTAGCCGTGAAAAGCGTCATGTCGCGCCTGCGCCGCGAGGGCCGCACCTTGCTGTTCACGTCGCACGTGCTCGCCGACGTCGAGGAGCTATGCTCCACGATCGCGGTGCTCGAGCGCGGGCGCCTGCGCTTTCGCGGCGCGCCGGCCGAGCTGTGCGCGCGCCATGCCGAACCGAACCTGGAGCGCGCGTTCCTGCGCTGCATCGATGGCCAGTAACCTGCAGGAAGGGCGCGACGGCAGGCCCGCCCTGCTGATCGTCGACGACGACGCCCTGATTGCCGAGACACTCGCCTTCGCCCTGGGCGCCGACTTCGAGGTCTATGCCTGCGAATCGCGCGCGCATGCCATCGCGCTGCTGCGCCAGCTGCCGCAGCCGCCGCAGCTCGCGCTGGTGGATCTCGGCCTGCCGCCCAAGCCGCACGCGCCCGACGAGGGTTTCCAGCTGATCGCCGACCTGCTGGCGCATTCCCCGGCGATGCGCATCTTCGTGCTCTCGGGCCAGAGCGACGCCGCCAACGCACGCCACGCCCGGGCCCTGGGTGCCGCGGAGTTCATCGCCAAGCCTTGCGACCCGGCCGACCTCAAGTCCTCGCTGCTGCGCTCGCTGGCGTTCCGCGCCGCCGAGCCCTCCGGCGCGCCGGAAGAGGACGGCAATCTGATCGGCGACAGCGCGGCGCTGGCACGACTGCGCGCCCAGATTGCGCAGTCGGCGAGCTCGCCGTTCCCGGTGCTGATCGAAGGCGAGTCCGGCAGCGGAAAGGAGCGCGTGGCACGCAGCCTGCACCGCCTGTCGCAGCGCGCCGCCAGGCCTTACTTCGCGCTCAACTGCGCTGCGATTGCACCCACGCTGGTCGAGCCGACACTCTTCGGCTACGTGAAGGGCGCATTCACTGGCGCCACCGCGAACAAGGCGGGCTACTTCGAGGACGCGCACGACGGCACCCTGTTCCTGGACGAGATCGGCGAGTTGCCCCTGGAAATGCAGGCCAAGCTCCTGCGCGTGCTGGAGAACGGCGAGTACCAGCGCGTCGGCGAGACACAGCTGCGCGTGGCGCGCGCGCGCGTGATCGCCGCCACCAACCGGGACCTGCGCCTGGAGGTGCGTCAGGGGCGCTTTCGCCCCGACCTGTACCACCGGCTCTCCGTTCTCACGCTTGCGGTGCCGCCGCTGCGCGACATGGGGCGCGACCGGTTGCTGCTGCTGGAGCATTTCCGCGCGCAGTACGCAACGCAGGCCGGCGTCGCGCCTTTCAGCTTCGACGAGTCGGCCGAGCAGGCCTGGCTCGCGTACCCTTTCCCGGGCAACGTGCGAGAACTGCGCAACATCGTCATCCGCCTCATCACCCGGTACGCCGGCCGGACGCTGTCGGTGGCGGAGCTCGAGCCCGAATTCGACCTCGCGTCGCAGGCCGGCGAGGCATCGCCGGCGCGCGACCTGGTCGCCGAGGCGCAGCGCGAACTGGAGCGCGGCAGCTTCAGCCTCGACGACACGCTGCAGGCCTGGGAGCGCGCCTACATCGAAGCCGCGCTCCGGCTCACGCACGGCAACATGAGCCAGGCGGCAAAGCTGCTCGGCGTGAATCGCACGACGCTGTACAGCAGGATGAACACCACGGAAGACAAGGAGCGCTAGCCGGTGGCGCTGTACCTCGAGCACTTCGGCCTGAAGGAAGCGCCATTCCGCATCACGCCGCACACGGACTTCTTCTTCGACGGCGCCGACCGCGGCGCAACGCTCGAGGCGCTGCTCTACGCGATCCAGCACGAGGAGGGCATCGTCAAGGTGGTGGGCGAGGTCGGCAGCGGCAAGACCATGCTGTGCCGGGTGTTGATCGAGCGCCTGCCCGGAAACGTCGAGACCATCTACCTCGCCAACCCCTCGTTCACGCGCGACGAGATCCTGAACGCCGTGGCCGAGGAACTGAAGATCGAGTTCTCCCGCGATCGCTTCACCATCGCGCTGCGCGCCCTGCAGGACCGGCTGATCGAGTCCTACGCCCAGGGGCGGCGCACGGTGATCCTCATCGACGAAGCGCACGCCATGCCCGAGGACACCCTCGAACAGGTGCGGCTGCTCTCCAACCTGGAAACCCACCGGCACAAGCTGCTGCAGATCGTGCTCTTTGGCCAGCCCGAACTCGACGAAGTGCTGGCGCTGCCAACGATGCGGCAGCTGAAGGACCGCATCACCCACAGCTTTCGCATGCGGCCATTGTCGCAGTCCGAGGCCGCGACCTACCTGTCGTTCCGCATGCGCGCCGCCGGCTACCGCGGCCCGGACGTGTTCACCGCGGGGACGGTGGCGGCGGTCGCGCGCGCCTCGAGCGGGCTGACGCGCCGCATCAACATCCTGGCCGACAAGGCGCTGCTCGCCGCGTTCAGCGAAGGAACGCACGCAGTGACCGTCAAGCATGCACGCGCCGCCATCGCCGACTCCGAGTTTGCTCCAACCAGGCGGGGGCAACGGCCGCAGGCCGCGTTCGCAATTGCAGTGGCCGTCGGTGCTCTGCTCGGCGCGGGCGCCTACTGGTTGTTGGTTCCCGCGACGGTCGTCCCCGCCGCCCCTGCGGCGGTCGCTGCCCCGGCCGCGACGCCATTACCACCCTCGCCGCCGCAGCCGGCGCCCCGCCTCCAGCGCGAACAGGTGTTGCGCCTCGCCGGATATGTCCCCGGGCGCAACCCGCTGCTGGGTGCCAGCCTTGACGCCGCGCGGGATCGGCTGGACGCCGAGCCGGACGAGCGCTACAGCATCGAGCTTTACAACAGTGACAACAGCGACCCGGCGCGCGTCGAGCGTTTCCTCATGCGCGCCCGGGACCTGGTCCCGGTGGAAAACGTGTACGTCGTGCCGCTGGAAAGCACGGGACACTACCGTGTCTGGGTTCTGTACGGGGTTTACCCGGACCGGGAAGCGGCGCTGCAGGCGGCGGCGGAGCTGCCGCCCAGGTACCGGGAGGCGTTCCGCACAGTGCCCCGGAGCTTTGCGGAGTTGCGGCGGGCGCTTTGATCCCAAGGCATTGCAAAATCCCGAAAACTCTCCCGGCACAAGCGGTTAGCGGGTTTTCTTAGAAACTGTCCATGCTATGCTAACCGTCGAGGGGGAAAATCGGGGCTCGATGACTTTAAACTTCACAGTGTTGGTGGGCGCGCTGGCGATGGTACTTGCCGGTTGCGCTCAGGTGCCTGCGAAGCCGTCCGACTCGCACCTCGGGGTGGAAATTGCGCCGCCGCCCACCCCCGGCGCGATTCCGCCGGCGGTGCAGATCGCCCCCGTGCTTCCCAGGCCCCAGCCGGCGGTGCGGCCCGAGACCTATAGCGTCGTCGTGAGCAACGTGCGCGTGCAGGATCTGCTGTTCGCGCTGGCGCGCGACGCGCGCATCAACGTGGACATCCACCCGGGCATCGTCGGTTCGGTCACGCTCAACGCCGTCGACCAGACGCTGCCGCAACTGCTCGAGCGCATCGCCAGGCAGGTGGACATACGCTACGAGCTGGAGGGCGCGAACCTGCTGGTGATGCGCGACTCCCCGTTCCTGCGCGCCTACAAGGTGGACTTCGTCACGGCGTCACGCAACGTCAAGATGCAATCGCAGGCCACGACACAGTTCAGCGCCGCCAGCGGCGGCGCCGCGGCCGGCGCAGCCACAGGAGCGGGAACGGGTTCGACCGCAACCATTGACGTTGCCGCGGTGAACCAGCTCTGGGAATCCGTGGTGCAGAACGTCCGCGACATCCTGCGCGATTCTCCTGGCGCCGCGGCACCCGCGGCGGCGCCAGGCGCACAGTCCGGCGCGGGTCCGCAGGATGCCGCCGGCGTGATCGGCAACCGTGAAAGCGGCGTACTGTTCGTGCGCGCCTCGTCGCGCCAGCATGAAAAGATCCGGGAATTTCTCGATCTGGTGCTCACCAGCGTGCGCCGCCAGGTGCTGATCGAGGCCACGGTGGCCGAAGTGCAGCTCAACAACGAGTACCAGCGCGGAATAGATTGGCAGCGCCTGCGCACCGACGCTGCGCAGACCGGCCGCCCGGGATTCGGCACCGGGAAGTCCGGTGTCGAGTTCAACCAGATTTCCACCGGCACCCCCGCCGCGATCAGCACCACGGCGTTCCTGCTCGGGGGCGCACTGATCAGCCAGAACCTCAACGTCGCCATCAAGCTGCTGGAATCGTTCGGTGATGTGCGCGTCCTCTCCAGCCCGAAAATCAGCGTGCTCAATAACCAGACCGCGCTGCTGCGTGTCACCCGCGACATCGTCTACTTCACCATCACGCCCTCCACTGCGCCGGTAACCATCACCGGCGGCGTGGGTGCGCCCGTTGTGCCGATCGCGTTTACCACGACGCCGAACGTGGCCGCCGAGGGCTTCATGATGAGCGTGCTGCCGCAGATCAACGAGGCCGACACCATCGTGCTCAACGTGCGGCCGACGATCCGCCGCAAGGTCGACGACGCAACCGACCCGAACCCCGCGCTTCTCACGCCCAACCTGATCCCGGTGTTCGAGACACGCGAGTTCGATTCGATGCTGCGCATCCAGAGCGGCCAGACCGCGGTGCTCGGCGGGCTGATGCAGGACTCGGTGGAGAACGTCGAGGACACCATTCCCGGCCTGAACCGCATCCCGCTCATCGGCTGGTTGTTCGCGCAGCAAAGGAAAGTCAACCGCAAGACCGAGCTGGTGATTTTCCTGCGCGCCACGGTGATCCGTGACGCCAGCGTGGACGGCGACTACGGCCGCTTCCGGGGGCTGCTGCCGACGGAGAATTTCCTGAACATCCAGGACCGCGCCGGCGCGAGCGGTACCCCGGCCCCCAAGTGACATGAGCCTGCTGCTCGAGGCGCTCAAAAAAGCCGAGAAGGCCAAGGAAGACGCCCAGCGGCGCGCGCGCGAGGGCGACGGCGCTGCGGGACTGCGTCTGGCCGACGAGGCCGCAGTTCCCGCCGAGGCCAGGCAACACGTCACTCGACCGGAACTGCCTGAGATCACAGCGCCGCTCGAGATCCTGTCCGAGGACCTGCGCGCGGAGCCGCCGAATCCGCCAGAGCGGGAGCCCTCGTTTCAGAACGCCCGGACTGCCGCCGCGTCGCAGTCGGCGTCGCGTGACCGCGCCGATGCGCAGGCCGCGCAGCGTGCCACCGCCCGCAAGGTGTTTGAAACCAAGGTGCGGGAGCCCAACCCACGCCTGCCGTTCTTCATCACCATGGGTGCGCTCGGCACGTTCGCCGTCGGCACCGTGATCTATTTCTGGATCCAGTTGCGACCGCCGGCGCCGATCATGAATACCGTTCCGGTCCAGCCGGCCCGCGAGCTCCAGGTGGCCGCCGTGCAGACACAGCCGGTCGCACCGGTTCAGCCGGTGATCCAGGGCCTGCCAAGCGGCAAGCCTGCGGCACGGGCAGCCGAGACCCCGACGCCGCGCAACGCGGCTGCCGTGCCCGCGCGATCGGCCACCCCGGCCATACCCCGCGACCCGCCCGCGCCGCGTCTCAGGCGCGCGGCGCCAGGCGCGGCGCAACGCGTTCCCGATTCACCGCTGGTCGCGATGCGCCGCCCCGCCTTGCAGGTCCATCCGCGCGTCGAGGCAGGATACGCCGCGTACCAGGCAGGACAGATGGATGCCGCGCGCAGCGAGTACCAGCAGGCGCTGCGCGAGGAGCCCGAGAATCGCGACGCGCTGCTCGGGCTGGCGGCGGTGGAGCTGCGTGCGCAGCGCTACGAGGCTGCCGACGCGCTCTATCAGCGGCTGCTGCGGTCCGATCCGCGCGACGCGCACGCGCATGCGGGCATGATGGCGCTGCGCAGCCAGCAGCTCGACCCGGTGGCGGCCGAAAGCCGCCTGAAGACGCTGCTCGCTTCGGATCCCGAGTCAGGGGTGCTGCATTTCGCGCTGGCCAACCAGTACGTGCAGCAGGAGCGCTGGGCCGAAGCCCGGCAGAGCTACCTCAGGGCCGCCGCGAGCGACCCCGAAAACCCGGATTACGCCTACAACCTCGCCGTGACGCTGGAGCACCTGCGCCAGCCCGCCGCGGCGCTCGATTACTACCGCCGCGCACTGGCGCTGGCGCTCAAGCGCAGCCCCAGTTTCGACCCGGCCACGGCTCAGGCGCGGGCCCAGCTGCTGGCGCGCTGACAGTTCCTAAAGCCCGGTTTTTTCGGGCTTTCTGTATCATGCAGGCAGCATGAACTCGCCCACCAATCCCCAGGCCAAGCGACACATCGGCCAGATCCTGATCGACCAGGGCATCCTGACCGAGGACCAGTTGCGCATCGCGCTGCTGGAGCAGACCAAGACCAAGGCGCCGGTGGGGCGCCTCCTGGTGCAGCTGGGCTTCGTGTCGGAAGCGACCCTGCGCGACGCCCTGTCCGAAAAACTCGGACTGCAGTCGGTGGACCTCGCGCACATCATCGTCGATCCCACTGCGCTGAAGATGCTGCCGCGCGACATGGCGCGCCGCTACCGCATGTTCCCGGTGGCGTTCGACCGGCAGTCCAAGCGCTTCATCGTCGCACTCGCCGACACCAACAACATCGTCGCGGTGGACCAGTTGCGCGCGCACCTGAAAGGCGACTTCGAGATCGAGTTGCGCCTGGCCGGGGATTCCGAGATCGAGCGCGCGGTCGAGCACTACTACGGCCACGAGTTCTCGATCGACGGCATTCTGCGCGAAATCGAGACCGGCGAGGTGGACTACGCCACCGTCGCCGAGGGCGACGAGTACTCGCAGCCGGTGGTGCGCCTGATTTCGGCGCTGCTCGCGGACTCGGTGGAACGGGCCGCGTCCGACATCCACTTCGAGCCCGAGCAGAATTTCCTGCGCATCCGCTACCGCATCGACGGCGTGCTGCGCCAGATCCGTTCCCTGCACAAGACCTACTGGCCGGCGATGGCGGTACGCCTGAAGGTGATGGCGAAGATGAATATCGCCGAGACGCGCGCGCCGCAGGACGGGCGCATCTCGGCGACCATGGCGGGGCGCGTGGTGGACTTCCGCGTCGCCAGCCTGCCCACCACGCACGGCGAGAATATCGTGCTGCGCATTCTCGACCGGCAAAAGGGCATCGTGCCGCTCGACAAGTTGGGGCTCGAGGACAGCACGCTGGAGCTGTTGAAGCGCATGATCGCGCGCCCCGAAGGCATCATCCTGGTCACGGGACCCACCGGCAGCGGCAAGACGACGACGCTGTACTCGATCCTCAACCACATCAATTCCGACGGCATCAACGTCATGACGCTGGAGGATCCGGTCGAGTATCCGATGACCCTGATCCGCCAGACCTCGGTGGCGGAGGCCTCCAAGCTCGACTTCGCCAACGGCGTGCGCGCCATGATGCGCCAGGACCCTGACGTGATCCTGGTGGGCGAGATCCGCGACCGCGACACCGCTGAAATGGCGTTCCGGGCCGCAATGACCGGTCACCAGGTGTTCTCGACGCTGCACACCAATTCCGCCGTCGGCGCCATCCCGCGCCTGCTGGACATCGGCATCGTGCCCGATGTCATGTCGGGCAATATCATCGGCGTCATCGCTCAGCGCCTGGTGCGACGCCTGTGCCGCATCTGCCGGCAGTTCTACGATCCGGACGCGAAGGAACGGCGCGTGCTCGGCATGGCGCCGACGGAGTCCGCGACGCTGTTCCGCGCGGTGGGCTGCGACCAGTGCGACTACCAGGGATACCGCGGACGCGGCTCGATCATCGAAATCCTGAAAATCGACGGCGGCCTGGACGAACTGATCGCGCGCCGCGCCACCGCGCGCGAGATCCTGACCTCCGCGCGCTCGAAGGGCTTCAAGACGCTCGCCGACGACGGCGTGCGCATGGTGCGCAGCGGCCTCACCAGCCTCGATGAGCTGATGCGCGTGGTGGATCTCACGGACCGAATGGCCTAGGGCCGCTCGCGCACAGGGGACGCATGCCTCTGTATACCTACAAGGCGGTCGACGCCGCGGGCAAGAATGTCATCGGGCGCACCGAGGCGGTGAATCCCTTCGACCTCGAGCAGCGCCTGGTGCGCATGGGTCTGGACCTCGTGGCCGGCGCGCCCACCAGCCAGGCCGCGCGGCTGATCGGCGGCGCGCGCATCAAGCGCCCGGACCTGATCAATTTCTGCTTCCATCTCGAGCAGCTCGCCGGGGCCGGCGTGCCGGTGGTGGAGGGGCTGGTCGACCTGCGCGAGAGCATTGAAAACCCGCGCTTCCGCGAGGTGGTCTCGGGCTTGCTCGAATCCATCGAGGGCGGCAAGAACCTGTCGCAGGCGCTCGCCGAGTACCCCGAGGTGTTCAGCAAGGTATTTGTCAGCCTGGTGCGCTCGGGCGAGCAGTCCGGGCGGCTGCCCGAGGTGCTGAAAAGCCTCACCGAGTCGCTGAAGTGGGAGGACGAGCTCGCCGCACAGACCAAGAAGCTGCTCCTGTACCCGACGTTCGTCGGCTCCATCGTGCTGCTGGTGACCTTTTTCCTGATGATTTACCTGGTGCCGCAGATGACCGGCTTTATCCGCAACATGGGGCAGGACATACCTCTGCAGACGCTCATCCTCATCGCGGTGTCGGACTTTTGCGTCAACTACTGGTGGGCGGTGCTCGCCGCGCCCTTTATCCTCTGGTTCGGGGTGAAATTCGCCGCCAATGCCAATCCGGCGGTGGCCTACACGCTCGACCGCTACAAGATCACCATGCCGCTGGTGGGCCCGATCCTGAAGAAAATCATCCTGTCGCGCTTCGCATCCAGCTTCGCCATGATGTACTCGTCGGGCATCACCGTGCTCGACGCCATCCGCAGCTCCGAGGAAATCGTCGGCAACCGGCCGATCGAGTACGCATTGCGCGGCGCAGGCCAGCAGATTGCCGAAGGCAAGAACCTGACCGCGGCGTTCCAGGACGCGGGCCTGTTTCCGCAGCTCGTCATCCGCATGCTCAAGATCGGCGAAAATACCGGAGCGCTCGATACCGCGCTGCTCAACGTGAGCTATTTCTACAACCGCGAGGTCAAGGAAGCCATCGGCAGGCTGCAGGCGATGATCGAGCCGGCGCTCACCGTGGTGCTGGGCCTGATCCTCGGCTGGGTCATGCTGTCGGTCCTCGGCCCGGTGTACGACACGATCGGCAAGATGAAATTCTGAAGCATGAAGCACCTGATCTACTTCACTGCCGGCGACCACCACGTGTACGCGTGGTCGCGCAACAGGCTCGTGCTGGAGGCGAAGTTCCCCGGCGACGAATCGGGCGTGAACGGATTTCGGGAATATCTCACCGGCCGCCGCGGCGCACTGTTCTATGCCCTCGCCGACCTCGCGGGCGAGGACTTCCACGAGGAGCAGATTCCCTACCTGCGCGGCGGCGACCGCGAGCAGGTGGTACAGCGGCGCCTGACGCAGCGCTACCGGGATACGCGCCTGGCCGTGGCTCTGTCCCTGGGCTACGTGCGCGGCGAGCGGCGCAACGAACGCCTGCTGCTCACCTCGTTCACCAACACGCAGCAGCTTACGCCCTGGCTGGATGCGCTGACCGAGGCCGGAGCGAAGCTCGCGGGCGTGTATTCGGTACCGCTGCTCGCACCGGTTCTCGCGACGCGCCTCGGGGTGCGCGCAGGCCGGGCGTTCGTGGTGAGCGCCAACAGCGCCGGTCTGCGCCAATGCTACGTCGAGGACGGCAGGCTGCGCTTTGCGCGCCTGGAGCGCACGGTGGACATGGTGCCGGAGGCCTTCGCCGCCTTCGTGCGCTCGGAAACCGGGCGCCTGGCGCAGTACCTGTCCACGCTGCGCGTGCTGCCGCGCGAAGGCCCGCCGGTGCAGGTGATCGTGATCGCGCCACCAGGGCAGCGTGCGGCGTTCGAGCAAACGCTGGTGTCCGACACGCGGTTATCGTTCGTCACGCTGGACGCGGCGGACGCAGCACGCAAGGTCGGCGTCAAGAGCGCGCCCGAGGGCACCGGGGCCGAGCAGCTCTACCTGCATCTGACGGTGCGGCGGCCGCCCAAGGAACAGTTCGCCCGGCGCGAGGACCGGCGCAGCTACTTCATTTGGCAGCTGCAGCGCGGGTTGGTCGCCGCGGGGGCACTGGGCCTCGCCGCTGGCGCGCTGTACGCGGGCAGCGACTGGCTCGAGGCAAGCGGCATGCGCCAGGAGTTACGTCAGCACAGCGCTGAAACGCGCGCGGCACAGCAGGAGTACCAGCGCATCACCTCGGCGTTCCCGGTCACGCAGACCACCACCGACAACCTGCGCGCCACCGTGGTCGAATTCACCAAAATCGCGGCGCGCAGCGCCTCCCCGGAGCGCGCAATCCTCTATGTGTCGCAGGTGCTGAACGGGTTCCCGCAGATCGAACTCGATGCCCTGCAGTGGCGGCTGGAGCGCCCGGGGGAGCGCCCGGGCGAGCGCCCTGCCAAGCCGGCCGCCGCCCTGCCGGACACGGCCCCGCCAGCCGGGGGCGAGACGACGCAGGTACTCGAGATCTCGGGGCGCGTCGGCGCCATGCGGCGCTCGGAGTACCGCGCCATCACCGCCGAAGTGCAGCGCTTCGCCGACGCCCTGCGCGCCGACCCCGCGTACCGCGTGCTGCGCATGCAGCTGCCGTTCGACGTGACTTCCGAGGGCACCCTGTCGGGCGACATCGGCACGGCCGCCGAGACCGGCGAAGCGCCGCGCTTCACCATCGAACTGGCGCGGAGCGTGCGATGAACTTCACGGCGCGCGAACTCAGGCAGCTGGCGCTGCCGGTGCTGGCGTGCCTCGCGCTGCTCGCCGCGGGCGCGGCGCTGCTCGCATGGACGCAGGGCGAGCGGCGCGCCGCGACGCGCGAGCTGACGACTGCGCGAGCGGAGCGCGCGCAAGCCCGCGAGCGGCTGATGCGCATCGCCGAGGAGGAGAAGGAGGTCAAGGAGAAGCTGGAGGTGTACCTGCGCCTGAAGGAGCTCGGCATCATCGGCGACGAACGGCGCCTGGAGTGGGCCGACGCCATGACCCGCATCCGCACGCAGCGCGAACTGCCCGACCTGCGCTACCGGGTCGAGCGCCAGCGCCCGCTGGTCTCGGTGGCCGGCAAGCCCGCGAGCGTGGACTTTTTCGCCAGCCTCATGATAGTGGACGTGGCGCTGCTGCATGAAGGCGACTTGCTGCACTTCCTCAACGACCTGCGCGAGTCGGGCAACGCCTATTACTCGGTGAAGCGTTGCAGCCTGGCGCGCACCGGGTCCGCGCCCACGGGCACGAGCCTCGCGCCGCGGCTGCGCGCCGAGTGCGAAATAGACCTCATCACCATCGTGGACCGGGGCGCCAAGACATGATGCGCGCCGCTCTCGCCGCGTTGCTGCTGCTGCTTTCCGCCAGCCCGTGCGCAGCGCAGGAACTCGGGCGCTTGTTCTTCACGCCCGAGCAGCGCGACGCCCTGGATGCCCGGCGCAGGGCGCGTCTGCCCGACAGGCCGAATGTCGTGGTGGCTTCTCCCACCACGCGCATCGACGGTTACGTGAAGCGCTCCGGGGGGAAGTCCACGGTATGGGTGGACGGCGAAGCGCTGCCGGATGGCACGCAGCCCGAGGGCCTGCGCCTGCGGCGCGGCGACGATCCCAGCCGCGTCACGGTGATCGTCGGCGAGAACGGGCGGCGCATCGACCTGCGGGTCGGACAGACCGTGGACCGGGCGAGCGGTGAGGTGAAGGACATGATCGGGGACGGCGAGGTGAGGGTTGAGCGGCGTGGCGCGCGGGGCCGCTAGCCGCCGCGCGCAGCGCGGCGTCGCCCTGCTCGGCCTGCTGGCGGTCGCGGTCATGGTGTTCGCCTACGTGCTGACCAGCCGGCTGAATGCCGCCAGCCGGTTTGTGGGAATCGATCGTGACCACAACGCGAAGGTGCTGGCGCAGGCCAAACGGGCACTGATCGGCTGGATGGCGATGAACGCAGCGGGTACGGACGACAATCCCGGGCGCCTGCCGTGCCCGGAGGCGCCTGGCTTCTTCGGGGATCCCGCGCAGGAGGGCATCGCCGCAGGCAGTTGCACGCCGCCCAACAATGTTGGCCGCTTGCCCTGGCGGACACTGGGTCTGGACAAGCTGGTGGATGCCGCGAGCGAGCCGCTTTGGTACGCGGTCTCCCAGGGCTGGTCGCTGCCCGGCGCGAGCACCACGCCGATCAATTCGGACGCGATCGGCCAGCTGACATTGAATGGCGCAGCCAACGATTCCGTTGCCCTGATCATCGCGCCCGGACCGGCGATCGTCGCGCAGGCGGGCGGCGGCTGCGCCGCATGGGCGCAGAACCGGCCCGCCGCCGGAGCGCCCGACCTGCGCAATTACCTGGAGTGCGGCAACGCCACGGGCGCTTACGTTACCAGCGCCGCAGGCCAGACCTTCAACGACCAGGTGGTGCGCGTCGCCGCAGCCGACCTGGTTCCCGCGCTCGAAGCGGCGGTCGCCGAGCGCATGCAGCGCGAGATCGCGCCGGCGCTGAGGACCGTGTACGGGGCGGCGGGCTGGGGAACCTCGGCGGCAAATCCGCTGTACCCGTTCGCCGCGCGCTTCGACCTGCCGCACCCCGGCACGTCGGGATACCGCGGCGAGGACGGACGTCACCAGGGTCTGCTGCCCTTCAATTCATCCAGCGCCACGTGCGGCGCAGACCCGCGCTGCTCCGCCACCTTCGTCAACTGGAACACGGGTGTGGCTCCGACGATTTCTGCATCCGGAGGCGTGCTCATCGCTCCGAGCTGCACCATCAGCGCGACCACAGTGCAATGCACCGGCCTTTACACCGGCGTGGGCACCGTGACCTTGCGCATGACGGCGAGAGCGCAAAACGTCGCCATGGCGCTGCGCACGCTTGCGCCGAACAATATGACGGTCGAAACCGGGCTGTTGGCCTATGGCGCGCCGCAACCGGGCACCTCCGCATCGGGTGTTTTCATTACCAACGGGTCCGCTGATCTCACCCTGCGCGCGGACGTGACGGGCATAGTGGGCCTCAACCTGATGTTCCGATTCACGGCCAATCTCGGCGTGATCGCCGACCACGCGCTGCTCGATCCCGCCGATCCGACCACGGGCTGGTTCGTGCGCAACGAGTGGTTCCGGCTTGTCTACTATGCCGCCGCACAGCAAAGCACGGCGGACGGGCTGCCCGCCTACGGTTGCGACGCTACCAACTGCCTGCGCGTCAATGATCCCGTCACGAGCAATATCCGGGCCCTGCTGGTGCTTGCCGGCCTGAGCCTGAGCAACCCGGCCGGACGGCCGAACGGGGTGCTGGCGGATTACCTGGAGTATCAGAACCTCGATCTCGGCACGCGGTACGAGCAGCGCCCGGCGAGGATGAGCAAAGTTGGCCTGCCGGCGCTCAACGCGCCCTTCAACGACCGGCTGATCCTCGTGGACTGGGACACGAGCAACCCACCTATTGTGCCCGGCCCGCAGGTTGTCACACTTGTGCCGTTGCGGCTCGCTACGCTGCCGTGACGACGTGGTCTAGCGCGCGCCGCGCGCGCGGCTTTACGCTCACCGAGATGGCGGTGGTGTTCGTGATCATCGGGCTCCTGCTGGCGAGCGCCTTTTACACGCTATCAGCGCAGATGGAGCAGCGCAACTTCGAGGAGACGCGCCGCCGTCTCGAAGCCGCGCGCGAACTCCTCCTCGCCTTCGCCATCGTGAACGGCCGGCTGCCCTGTCCGGCCATCACGTTGTCCGGCGCGCAGGCCGGGCTGGAGGCGATCGCCGGCGGCTCCTGCTTCGCACCCGGACCCTACGGCGGATGGCTGCCGGCACGCAGCATCGGTTTCCAGATCCTGAGCCCGGCGGGCAACGCCCTGGATGCCTGGAATAATCCCATCCGGTATGCCGTATCCTCGCACGCGGCGCCGCTTACCGGATGCACCGGCAGCTCCACGCTGCCACATTTCACCAACGCCACAAATCTACGCACCAACGGCATCACCTGCAGGCCGAACGATCTGGTCGTATGCCAGTCTGCCACCGGCATCACGGCAACCACCTGCGGCACGGCGGTCCCGCTTACCAATCAAGACGCGCTCGTCGCCCTGGTGTTCTCGATTGGCAAGAACGGGGCCACCGGCTCCGGCGGCATCGACGAGGCCGCCAACGTGAACAACGACCGCGTGTTCGTGTGGCACACGCCCGCGCCAGTCGGCGCGGCGAACGGCGAATTCGACGACCAGATCACCTGGATCGCCGTCGGCGAGCTCTACGGCAAGCTGATCGCCGCAGGCCTGCTGCCTTAGGGGCGGCCTGCGTAGAATACGCCGTCAATGGCGGAAACCTCCAGCCGCACGCTGGTGTGCAGCGTGCTCTTTCTCGACCTCGCCGAGTACTCGCGCAATTCAGTGCTGGAGCAACTGCGCCTGAAGCAGCTGCTGAACCGGGTGGTCACGGAGGCGCTGGAGCGGGTGCGGCAATGGGACCGCGTGATCCTCGATACCGGCGACGGCGCGGCGGTGGCGTTCATCGGCGACCCGGAGGACGCACTGCTGGCTGCGATCGCCATGCGCGACGGTGCGGGCGCGCTGCGGCTGCGCATGGGTGTCAATCTCGGGCCCGTGAGGCTGGTGAAGGATCTGAACGGGCAGACCAACGTGATCGGCGACGGCATCAATGCAGCGCAGCGCGTGATGAGTTTCGCCGCCCCGGGCCAGCTGCTGGTGTCGCGCAGCTTCCACGACGTCGTGTCGCGGCTTTCGGACGAGCACGCGCGCATGTTCACGCGCGAGGGCGTGCGCACCGACAAGCACGTTCGCGAGCACGAGCTTTTCGCCGTGGCGGGCGGCGCGCTGCCGGCACCCAGGCACCTGGCGGGCGAAGCGGCGCGCGTGTTCGACGCCGGGCCGCATCTCATTGTTTCGGGCTATGACCGCGTCGTTGTGGCGAAGACGCTCGACACGCTCACCGCGAAAGGCGCGCGCGTTGTTTCGCCCATCGTGCAGGTCGGCGACAAATGGATCGCGAGCTGCGAGCACCCGGAGTCGCGTCTGGCCGAGTGCCGGGTGGAAAAATTCGGCTACACCAGCATCGTCACCGGGCCAACGCGCAAGGCCGTCACCGCCAAGGTGGCCGAGCTCACGCAACTCGGTGCGCGCCTGGTGGGCGAAATCGAGAAGCAGGATGACCTGTGGACCGCCGTCTGCGACACGGGCGGGGCGGGCCGTTGAACGAAGGCTAGCCCGCTGCGCGCCGCAGCGCGAAGCACACCTCGCCGTCGCGGTTCGACTCCAGCCGCAGGACGTAGCCGGCCGCCTCCGCCTGCCGCGCGGCCTGGTACAGCCCGATCCCCAATCCGTTGTCGGACGGCACTGGCGCGCGCAGCAGCGACTTCGCCAATCCCCCCGGCACCGCATGTCCCGTATCGCAGACGCGCAAGCCGGCCGCGTCCCCGCCCGAAAGCGTCGCCCGTACGCGCAAGCCCGGCTGGCTCTTCTGCTTGGTGAGAGCGTTCTGCAACAGGTTGTCGGCGACGCTGTCGAACAGCGCGCGCGGCACCTCGGTCCCCCGCGCCAGTGCGTCGGCTGAGAATTCCACCCCGCGGCCCTGGTACTGCCGTACTAAGCCATCCCACCAATCCAGTGCCGGCGCGCGCGCGGCACTCTCGACGCCCGGCCGCTGCAGCTTGTCCAGCGTCGCCGCCAGGCGCTGCGTGATCGCCGGCAGCTGACGGCGCACCAGCGCCAGCGCCTCGGGCGAGTCCGCGTCCTCGCGCCCCGCGACCGAGCACAGGACGTTGAGAGACTGCAGCAGGTTCTTCACGTCATGCGTGACGCGCGCCCCGGTTTCGTGCACCGCCTGCATGTAGCTCGCCTGCCGCAATTCCTCTTCGCGCAGCTTGGCGCGGTAGAACTCGCCCAGCAGCTGGCCGAGCAGGCGCAGGTGCCCGTGCAGCGCCGGGCTGGTGCGGTAGGGCGAGTAGATGGTGAGCGCGAGTTCGCGATTGGCGAAGTCCACCGCGTACGGCGTGCGCGCACCCGCCTTGCCCTGCTCGCCGCCCGACTGCCACGCCGCGCCCGATACCGAGGGCATGCGCGCCAGCGCCGCCACCGCTTCGGCCAGGAAACGCTCCGGCCGCGACTCGGCGTGCGACAGCTCGGCGAGCAACTGCAGCCACTTCTCGATCGGCAGCCCGATCGAGAACAGGTACCTCGAAACGAACACGTTCAGCCCGGCATAGCCGGTGCGCGGGTTCCAGGCCAGACCGATCACCAACACGATGCCCGCGATCACAAATACGATGTAGGTGAGCGCCTGCAGGTAGCTGGTGCGCCCCAGGGTCATGAAGGTGAAGCTGCCCAGGATCACCACGCCGAGCAGCAGCATCAGGAAGATGCTGTAGAAGTGGTCGATGACCTGCGGCGCCTCCGGCGGGTCGGGCTCGGCGGGCGTGAGCGCCATCAGCAGGAAAAACACCGGCAGTCCCCACGCCGCGTAGCCGCGCACATCAGGGTCGATCTCCCGGCGCGGCGCGATTTCCGGCAGCAGGATCACCACCAGCAACGCAAGCAGGTAGGCGAACATGAGCAGGTAATAGCGGCGCTGCCAGCGCGCCTGGTGCAGGTACACCTTGCCGCCGACCAGGCCGGCCAGCACCACGGTCCAGGTGGCGAGCATCCACCAGTCCAGCCACAGCACCACGGCGGCAGCGAACAGCGCGATGAACAGCGCCTGTGCCAGCGTCACCTGGCGCTCGCCGCGCACGAACGGCTGCCACAGCAGCAGCAGCCCGAGGTGCGCGAGCAGCAGCGCCCGCGCGCCGCCATCCGCCACGCCGCGCAGCGCCACCACGTGCAGCAGGGCCAGCATGGCAATCACCGCGAAGCGCCAGTGGCGCTGGCTGAACGCGCGCACCGCCACCGACAGGCGATCGGCGGAACGAATATTTGGAGCGTCAGCTTGCATGATCGGTGTGCGGCAGGCAAAGATACGCAGATTCCAGAATTGGCGAAAGATGTCTCCTGCGCTCCTGTTGGCCCGCAGTACCCTGATCGAGGCGCGTCGCGGCGGCCTGCCCTGGCTGGCCCTTGCCTGTCTCGCGCTTGCCGTCGGCCTTGCCGCCTTTCTGTCGCAGGTTGCGGTGACGGAAGGCCGGGAACTGCAGGCCGCGTTCGCAGCGGCGCTGCTGCGTGCGGCGGCGGCATTCCTGGTCGCGGGGCAGGTCGCGGCCAGCGTGGTGCGCGAGTCCAACGACAAGGTGCTCGAACTCGCCCTGGCGCTGCCTGTGTCGCGCGCGCAATACTACCTCGGCAAGCTCGCCGGTTACGGCGCCTGCGGCGCGTGCCTTGCCGTCATTTTCTGCGTGCCGCTGCTGCTTTGGGCGCCGCCCTCCAGCGTTGCCCTGTGGGGCCTGTCGCTGGCCGTCGAGTTGGCGCTGGTCGCCGCCGCGAGCCTGTTCTTCGCGGTGACGCTTGCCGCAGTGCTGCCCGCGCTCGCCGCCACCGCCGGCTTGTACCTGCTCTCGCGCAGCATGGCGGGCATCCAGCTGCTGGCGCGCAACTCGCTCGCCGAGGAGACGCTCGCGCAAAGCGTGGCGCGCGGCGCGGTGGATGCGGTGGCGCTGCTGCTGCCGCGCCTCGACGCCGTCACGCGCAGCGACTGGCTGCTCTACGGCGCTCCGTCGCCCGCCGAATACGCCGCTGCCCTCGCCGCGCTGGCGCTCTACATCGCGCTGCTGGCTGCGGCAGGACTGTTCGACTTCCACCGGCGCAACCTGTGAACGGCAGCGAGCGCGCGCTGCACACCGCGCCCGGCTGGGTCTGGGCGGCGCTGATCGCCAGCCTGGCGGCGCAAATCGGCGTGCATGCAACTGCCCCCCCGCCAGCCGCCGCCGCGGCCGACCTGCCGCCGGCGCCAAGCGCGCAGTCGCTGCGCGCGGCAAGCTTCGGTGAACCGGCGGCCCTGGCGCGGCTCGCCATGCTTTACCTGCAGGCCTTCGACCTCGGCGCGGGCAACGCGCTTCCCTACCAGCGCCTCCACTACGCGCGCCTCGTGCAGTGGCTGCGCGCCATCCTCGACACCGATCCGAAGAGCGAATATCCGCTTTTCGCAGCAGCCCGCGTGTACGCGGATGTCGCGGACCCGGCGAAGTGCCGTGAGATGCTGGCGTTCATCCACCAGGCCTTCCTCGAAGACCCGAACCGGCGCTGGCCGTGGCTCGCGCACGCCGCGCTCCTCGCCAAGCACCGGCTGCAGGATCTGCCCCTGGCGCGGCGCTATGCCGCGGACATCGAGCGGCTGGCCACCGACCCCGGCATCCCGCTCTGGGCCAAGCAGATGGAGATCTTCATCCTGGAGGACATGAATGAGCTCGAGGCGGCCAGGATCATGATCGGCGGGCTGCTGGCGACCGGTCGCATCAGCGACCCCCAGGAGCGCCGCTTCCTGCAAGGCCGACTAGAGGAGATGGAACGCAAGCTGGCGTCGAAACCCTGACAGGGTTGTCGGAGTTTCGACGATTTTTCGTGATTTTTCGCCTGTTTAGCCCTGCAATGCCACAATCTGTATGGCATGGAGCTTGCGGGTGATGTTTATCGCCTAGTCTGCTCTGTAAGGAGTAATCGGATGAAAGTTCAACAAAAAGGCTTCACGCTGGTCGAGATCGCGATCGTGCTGGTCATCATCGGCCTGCTGCTCGGCGGCATTCTCAAGGGCCAGGAGATGATCACCCAGGCGAAGATCAAGAACATCATCGCCGACTTTTCCGGCATCTCGGCCGCCTACCACGGCTATCAGGACCGCTACCGCGCGATTCCGGGAGACGACCCTGGCGCAGGCGCGCGCTGGACCACGCCCACCGCGGCCACCAGCGGCAACGGCAACGGTCAGCTTGCGGGCACCTACAACAATGCCAACGCCGCGTGCGCTGTGACGGTGGAGAGCTGCGGCTGGTGGGATCATCTGCGCCGCGCCGGCTTCGTTGCCGGTTCGGGCGTAACTCAGCCGTTCAACGCCGTGACGGGCCTGATCGGCGTGCAGACTGGCGACGGCGCGGCGCCCGTCGGGCCGGCCCTCGGCGGACCGGCAGGCGTCGGCGGCTTTTCCAGCCTGATCATCTGCTCGGCGAACCTGCCGGACAAGATTGCCACCGCCACTGACACGCAGATGGACGACGGGCAGCGCACGGCAGGAACGCTGCGCGGCATCCTGCAGGCGGCGCCGAACCCGCCGATCCCGGCGGACGCCACGGCAGCGGCTGCGGGCGGCGCCGCCAGCTATGTGGAAAGCGGCACCAACGTCTACACGATCTGCCGCGCGCTGTAAGCGCGCAAGACGCAGCAAAGGAAGGGCCGGCCCGCAGACAGTTGCAGCCGGCCTTTTCTTTTTCTAGCCCTGCAACAGCCGCAGTTCCGCCGCCGCCAGCAGCTCCGGCGCCCCGAGCAGCACCACCACGTCGCCCTCGCGCAGCGCGCCCGCCTCCCCCGCCGAGAGCTTCTTCGCCTCGCCGGGCCGCCGCACCGCCGTCACCTGCACGCCGAGATCCTCCAGCCCCAGCGCCGCGAGCGGCTTGGCGAGCGCAGCGGCGTGCGTGTGCAGGGTCACCGCATGCAGCCGAGGCTGCGCCGCTTCGCCGGTCTCGGGCGCGTCGCTCGCGCCGTGGAACAGCCCGCGCAACAGGCCGTACTGCTTGTCGCGCACCTGGCTCACGCGGCGCATGACGCGCGACAGCGGCACGCCCACCCACACCAGCGCATGCGAGGCCAGCATCAGCCCTGACTCGAAAGCCTCGGGCACGACTTCCGAAGCACCGGCGGCGGTCAGCTTGCCGATATCGGCTTCGTCGCGTGCGCGCACGATCGCCGGCAGCGACGGATTGAGCGCGTGGATGTGGGACAGCACGCGCACCGCTGCCGATACGTCGGCATAGGTCACCACTACCGCTGCGGCGCGCGCGATGCCCGCCGCCACCAGTGCCTCGCGCCGCGAGCCGTCGGCAAACACCACCGTGTCGCCGGCGAGCGCGGCCTCGCGCACGCGCTCCGGGTCGAGGTCGAGCGCGATATAGTGGACGCCCTCGGCCTCCAGCAGCCGGGCGAGGCGCTGGCCGTTCCTGCCGTAGCCCAGGATGATCACGTGGCGCTCGGTCTCCAGCGAGCGCACCGCCACGCGGTGCAGCTCCAGCGAGCGCGCCATCCATTCCGAGGCGGTGAAGCGCAGCACCAGCCGGTTGCTCGCCGCGATGAGGAACGGCGTGGCGAGCATCGACAGGATGATCGCCGCCAGCACCGCCTGCAGCACCGGTTCGGGCGCGAGCTGCGCCGCGCGCATCTGCGCCAGCAGCACAAAGCCGAACTCTCCGCCCTGCGCCAGCGCCAGCGCCGTGCGCAGCGCGGTTCCCGGTGCGGCGCCGAACGCACGCGCCAGCAACGCGATCAGCGCGCCCTTCGCCGCGATCAGCAGCGCGAAGAACGCGAGCACCATCCAGGCGTGCCCGAGCACCAGGCGCGCATCCAGCATCATGCCCACCGTGACGAAGAACAGGCCGAGCAGCACGTCGCGGAACGGCTTGATGTCCTCCTCCACCTGGTATCGGTACTCGGTCTCCGAGATCAGCATGCCGGCGAGAAACGCGCCCAGCGCGAGCGACAGCCCCGCCAGCCCGGTGACGAAGGCGAGCAGCAGCGTGATCAGCAAAACGTTCAGCACGAACAGCTCGGTCGAGCGGCGGCGCGCGATGACGCCAAACCAGGCGCGCATCACGCGCGGGCCGACCAGGATCAGCACCGCGAGCACCACGGCGGCCTTGGCGAGCGCCACCGCGATGTCCCGGCCCAGCGCCTCGGTCGGGGCGCCCAGCGCCGGCACCAGGATCAATAAAGGCACCACCGCCAGATCCTGGAACAGCAGCACGCCGAAGATGTCGCGGCCGTGCGGCGTGTCGAGCTCGAGGCGCTCGACGAGAATCTTGGACACGATGGCGGTCGAGGACATGGCGAGCGCGCCGCCCAGCGCGAGCCCCGCCTGCCAGTTGCCGCCCACGGC
>CAZOSA010000017.1:0-21092 GCA_964582155.1 uncultured Enterobacteriaceae bacterium
TGGCGAAGCACTGCATCAGCACCGAGAGCACGTTCTTCGCGCGCACCAGCCCGGCATAGAACAGGGCCAGGCCGGGCAGCGTCATGAACAGCACCAGCACCGTCGCGGTGATCATCCACGCGGTGTTGGCAGGATCGAGCCTGGCGTCGGCCGCGGCGGCCAGAGGTGCGTAGGCCAGCAACGGGACCAGCAGCATTTTTCTCATGGCGACTCCCCCTTTGCGCGGATTCTAGCGGAGCGCGAGGTCCTCGGCGTGAAAGCCGAAAACGCCGCGGGCGCGGTCGGCGAACCAGTGCTGCAGCGTCAGCGCCACGGTGCGAAAGGCGATGTCCTTCCAGGGCACGCCCGCCTCGTCCACCAGGGCAACCTCCAGGCTCTCCTCGCCGGGCTTGAACTCCAGGTCGGCCAGGCGGGCGCGGTAGAACAGGTGCACCTGGTTCACGCGGGGCACCGAGATCAGGCTGAAGGGCGCTTCGATCTCGATGCGCGCGCCGGCCTCTTCCAGCGTCTCGCGCAGCGCGCCCTGCGCCGCGGTCTCGTCGTTCTCCATGAAGCCCGCCGGCAGGGTCCAGTAGCCGTAGCGCGGCTCGATAGCGCGGCGGCAAAGCAGGATCTTTCCCTGGTACTCGGCGACCGCGCCGACCACCAGCTTGGGGTTCTGGTAGTGGATCTCGCCGCAGGAGTCGCAGACGGCGCGCGGCAGGCTGTCGCCCGGGGGGACGCGCCGCACCACCGGCGCGCCGCAGTTAGCGCAGAACTTCAGGCAGGTCCCCGAGCGAGCGCAGCAGGCCGTCGGGCTGGAAGCCGAGCCGGTCCAGGGGCGCGCCCAGGCGGTTGATCCAGTACACCTTGAAGCCGAAGGATTTCGCGCCAAGCGCGTCCCAGCAGTTGGAGGACACGAAGCCGATGTCTTCTTTCGGCACGCCCAGCCGGTCCACCGCAAGCTGGTAGACCTCGGGCACGGGCTTGAACACCTTCACCGCGTGCACGCTCAGCACCGCATCGAAGCGCAGGCCCGAGTGCTTGACCAGCGGCTCGAGCATGTCGGGCGAGCCGTTGGACAGGATGGCGCGCTTGCCTTGCGTCTTTTCCAGCGCTGCCGGCACGTCGGGATAGACGGCCAGCCGCTGGTACTCCTGCATCAAATCCTGCGCCTTGCCCTCGTCCAGGCTGAGCTGCAGGGACTCGCAGGCGCAGGCGAGCGCGTCGCGCGTGATCTGCGAAAACGGCACATAGCGCCGCATCAGGCTGCGCTGCCAGGTGTACTCGAGCTGTTTCCCGCGCCACTGCTGCGACAGCTGCATGCCCTTGCCGGGCCAGAACTGCTCGCAGCGGCGGATCACGGCGTGCACGTCGAAGAGGGTGCCGTAGGCGTCGAATACCAGGGCCCGGGGCCTCATGGGCGAAGTATAGAGTCTGTCCAAATCGCAGCCGTAATTACCGGAGACTTGGGCAGTGACCCAAGCGAACTGGACGAACGCATCTCAACGCGAGCTTGTGCTCCGGCAGATCCTCCGTCAACGCGACGACATCCAGCAACCGAATCTGCTCCATGGCTCTTCGCTAAAAACCCTTCATCCTCGTCGCTCCAGAAAACCTCCATCGGATAACGCATAGTGATCCGGGTGCTACGAACGGCGAACCTTGAGAAGATGCACTCGCGCGCCCTTTATTCGAGAGGCCTTGCGGTGAAGCTTGCGGTCAAGCGTCGCCAAGGCCAGACCGCCAGCCGACGCGAGATGCAAGGCATCGGCGAAGTCGATTCCCCGTCCGGCTGCTTCTACAGCCCATCGCACCGCCTCCCCATCCTCCAACGTCACCGAAGGAAGCGCCGACAGGTATTCGAAAAACTCCGCAACCTGCGCGATTACGTAACCGTAGCGCGATCTCAGGACCCACTCCGTCTCCAGCAGAACGGTCTTGGGAATCAATGCCTCGTTTCGTTCGAGCAGCGCAACGACAGCCTCGCGCTCCACCGGCACATCGTTGGTCGCCAGGCGAACGAGCAGATTCGTATCAACCGCGATCATCTTCCCGGTCCAGCGTAACCGGCTCGCAAAGCGCCCGGGCGGTCAGCGCGGTTCCGCGGGGATTGACGCCCGTCCAGTCCGAAACCTTGCGGTCTTTTCTGCGTGGGGCGTCAAGGATGATCCTCGAACCTTCCAGCCGCACGGAAAACTCCGTGCCCGGCTTTGCCCGGACCGCGTCCCGAATGCGCTTGGGAATGACGATTTGTCCCTTGCTGGTGAGTCTGGCGGTTTCCATGTCGCGTCCTGTCGGTAAGATCGGGTAAGACAAATAATACGCCGTTTCGCGCTTCCGGCCCAGCGGGCGCGGCTGGGCTTTGGTCCGGGCATTGATGTTGAGGGAGCGCTATTGACGCGCGTGCACCGCGCCGTCTCCGCGCTGGGGACGGAACACTCGAGCCGCGTTTTCAGGTCCTCGACCGCGAGCGGCGTTCTGCGGCCGGAGAAGATCCGGTGCAGTTCGTGGATGCGGTCGAATTTGTCCATGAATCCGCGATGTTAAACTTCCTACGGATGCGCGCGCGTACCTGACAATGAGCATGGACCGTTACGAAGAGCTCTACCGCGCCCACCGCTGGCGGGTGCCCGAGCGCTACAACATCGCGCAGGCCTGCTGTGGGCAATGGGCCCAGGACCGGTCGCGCTTCGCGCTGTACTGGGAGGACGAGTCCGGGGCGAGCGCGGCCTACAGCTTCTGGGACATCCAGCAGCAGGCCAACCGCCTGTCCAACGCGCTCGCGGCCCTGGGCGTGCAGCGCGGCGACCGGGTCGCCATCATCCTGCCGCAGCGGCCGGAAACCGCTATCGCCTACATGGCCATTTTCCAGATGGGCGCGGTGGCGCTGCCGCTGTCGCATCTCTTCGGCCCGGACGCGCTCGAGTACCGCATGGAGCACGCCGGCGCGAGCGTCGCCCTCGTCGAACCGACCACGATTGGCAACCTGTGGCAGGTGCGCGGCAAGCTCCCGCAATTGCGCCATGTGATCGGCGTGGGCGGCGCGCGCGAATCGGGGGTGCATGCCTGGGAAGCGCTGCTCGGCAAGGCGGGCAGCGATTTCACCCCGGTGGATACGGCGGCGGACGACCCGGCGCTGATCATCTACACCAGCGGCACCACCGGCGCGCCCAAAGGCGCCTACGAGGCGCACCGCCTGCTCATCGGCAACCTGAGCGGCTTCGTGCACTCGCACGACTTCTTTCCGCAACCGGGAGACATCTTCTGGTCGCCCGCGGACTGGGCCTGGGCCGGCGGGCTGTTCGATGCGCTGCTGCCGTCCTGGGCCTTCGGCATCCCGATCCTCGGCTACCGCGGCAAGTTCGACGCCGAGAAGGCCTACACCCTGCTGGAAAAGTACGGGGTGCGCAATTCGTTCCTCTTTCCCACTGCGCTGAAACTGATGATGAAGGCGATGCCCGAGCCGGGTGCGAAGTACCGCCTGAACCTGCGCTCGATCATGAGCGCGGGCGAGAGCGTGGGCGTCACGGTGATCGAGTGGGCCAGGGAGCAGCTCGGCGTCACCATCAACGAGATGTTCGGCCAGACCGAGATCAACTACGTGGTCGGCAACTGCCAGGCGGCCTGGCCGGTGAAGCCGGGTTCCATCGGGCGGCCTTACCCGGGGCACCGCGTCGCGGTGATCGACGAGCTGGGCCGCGAGCGGCCGCGCGGCGAGCTCGGCGAGATCGCGGTCCACCGCAGCTGCAACGGCGAAGCCGACCCGGTGTTCTTCCTCGAATACTGGAACAACCCGCAGGCGACGCAGGACAAATTCATCGGCGACTGGGGCTGCACCGGCGACCAGGGCAAGATGGATGAGGACGGCTACCTCTGGTACCAGGGCCGCACCGACGACGTGATCAAGAGCTCGGGCTACCGCATCGGCCCGGCGGAGATCGAGAGCTGCCTGGTGAAGCACCCGGCGGTGGCCAACGCCGCGGTGATCGGCAAGCCCGATGCCACGCGCGGATCGATCGTCAAGGCGTTCATCGTGCTGCAGCCCGGGCAGCAGCCCTCCAGCCAGCTGGAGGAGGACATCCGGCGGCATGTGCGCGGGCGCCTCGCGCCCTACGAGTACCCGAAGGAGATCGAGTTCATCGACGCGCTTCCCATGACCACCACGGGCAAAGTGCAGAGGAAGGAATTGCGCAAGCGCGAAGCAGCGCGCGGCTGATGCGCCTCCTGCTGCTGGGCGGCGGGCACGCGCATGTCGTCGTACTGCACGAGTTGCGCGGCGCCGACGCGACGCTGGTCACGCCGTTCCCGCATCACACCTATTCGGGCATGGTGCCGGGCTTCATCGGCGGCCACTACCGGCTCGAGGAGATCCGCATCGACCTCGCCGCGCTCACTGCGCGCGCGGGGGTGAAGCTGGCGCTCGGGCGCGTCGTCGCGCTCGACGCCGCGAAGCGCGTGGCCCGACTCGAGGATCACACCGAGCTCCATTACGATTTCGCCTCGCTCAACCTGGGTTCCCAGGCCGGTGCGCCGGCGTACGCGCTGGCGGCGAAACCCTTCGAGGATTTCCTCGAGCGCTGGCTGGAGGTGAAGGACCGGCTGCGCTCGGTCGCGATGGTCGGCGCGGGTGCGGCGGGCGCGGAGCTGTCGATGGCGGTGGCGCACCGCACGCGCGCGCGGGTCGTGCTGTATTCGGACCGACCGATGTTCCGGCCGGGACTGGCGCAGCGCATTGCGCGTCAGCTCGAGCGCAACGGCGTGCAGCTGCGCGCCGGCGTCGCGTTTGACGAGGGCATGCGCGAAGATTCCGACCTCGTCATCTGGACCGCCGGCGCGGCGGCGCTGCCCTGGCTGCGTTCGAGCGGCCTCGCCACCGACGCGCAGGGCTTCGTGCTGGTGGACGACAAGCTGCGCAGCGTCTCGCATCCGGAAGTGTTCGCCGCCGGCGACTGCGCGACGCTGAGCGATGCGCCGCACCCGAAGTCCGGCGTGTATGCGGTGCGGCACGGGGAAGTGCTGGCGCACAACCTGCGCGGCGGCGAGCTGCGCCGCTACGTGCCGCAGCGCCGCGCGCTCGCGCTGCTCAGCTGCGGCGCGCGCTACGCGATTGCCGACTGGGGCGGCTTGAGCGCGCAGGGCGCCTGGGCCTGGCGCTGGAAGGACCGCATCGACCGGCGCTGGATCGAGCGCTTCAGGGCGCCGGCCGGCTAGCGATCAGCAGCTTGCCGTCGGCCTCGACGACGAGCTCGCCCTTGTGGTTGCGGCAGGTGCAGCGCAGCACGACAATGCCGCCCTTGTGCTTGGGCTTGTCGAGCTTTTGCGTCACCGTCCATTCCGAGGTCAGCGTGTCGCCCGGGCGCACCGGCGCCTTGAAGCGGCAGGCGTGTTCCAGATAGGCGAGGGCGGTGCCCGAGAAGTACATGCCGATCGGCGTCGACACCAGGGCGCTGGTGAACGGACCGTGCAGGATGCGCGTGCCGAACATGGAGGTCTTCGCGAATTCCTCGTTCACGTGCAGGGGGTTGAAGTCGCCGAACAGGCCCGAGCCGAGGACCAGGTGCGCCTCCGTGACCGTGAGGCTGGTGCCGAAGCGCTCGCCGACCGATACGTCGTCGTACCACTTTCCCTGAAACATGACTTATTATCGCTGTTCCTTGAAGGAGGAAAAAATGATGAACAAGCTCGCCGCTGGATTCGCCCTTGCCCTGCTGCCCGTCGTCGCTGCCGCTCAGTACCCCGACCGCCCGATCAAGCTGATCGTGCCCTGGGCTGCGGGCGGGGACACCGACAACATCTTCCGCCCGTTCGCGCCGCTGATGCAAAAGCACATCGGCCAGCCCCTGGTGATCGCCAACGTCGGCGGCGCCTCCGGCACCAAGGGCGCGAAGGAAGCGAAAGACTCGCCGCCCGACGGCTACACCGTCTACGGCATGCACGACTACATCCATTCCACCTACTACACCGGCGTGTCGGACGTGAACTACAACGATTTCGAGACGGTGTGCCTGGTGTCCTCGACGCCCTCGGTGCTCACCGGCAGCCCGAAGACGCCCTGGACCGACTGGAAGGGGCTGCTCGCCGACGCCAAGGCGCGCCCGGGGCAAATCTCGGTCGGCGCGACGCTCGGCTCGACCAGCCACTTCTTCCCGGCGCTGATCGAGAAGGCCGCGGGCATCAAGTTCAAGTACGTGTCCTACGAGGGACTCGCGCCGCGCATGAACGCGATCCTCGGCGGCCACATCGACCTCACCGACGCCAACCTGACGCAGAAGGGCAAGGTGGAGGCCGGGCAACTGAAGTTCTTCGGCATCGCCACCGAGAAGCGCAACGCCGAGATGCCCAACGTGCCGACGCTGAAGGAACTCGGCGTCAACGTGGTGTACGACGTCAACCGCGGCATCGTGGCGCCCAAGGGCACGCCCAACGCCGTGCTGGCGAAGCTGGAGAAGGCCTGCGCCGCAACCGTCAAGGAACCGGCGTTCACCGACTCGATGCAGAAGCAGGCCACGGCGGTGCGCTACATGGACCGCAAGCAGTACGCCGCCTGGCTGAAAAAGAACGACGACCTGAACAAGGCGCTGGCGAAGGACCTGGGGCTCTCGAAGCGATAACCACTTTACGCACGCGCGTAGCGTGTTGAGCCGAGACGGCTGGGCGGGGCTCGCGGTCCTCATCGCGAGCCTCGTTCTTTTCGGGCTCACCCTTGGCCTGAAAGGCAACCCGATGGTGCCGATCGGGCCGGGGTTCTATCCGCGCATCGTCCTCGGCGTCACTGCCGTACTCGCGCTGCTGCTGGTCGCCGCGGACTGGTTCGCGGCCAAAAGACCCGCGCCGCCGCCGCAGCCGCGCAACTACCGCCTGGTGGCGGTGATGTTCCTCGCGTTCGGCGTGTACTGCGGCGTGCTGCCCTATCTGGGTTTTCGCGTCGCCACTTTCGTCTACCTCGCAGTGAGCAACCTGCTGCTTGACCCGCCGCGCGGCGCGCGCGGCTGGGGCAGGGTGGGGCTGATCGCGCTCATTGGCACCGTCGTCATCTACTACATATTCGAGCACTACCTGCTGGTGCTGCTGCCGCGCGGGCGCTGGACCGATTTCTAGCCCATGTTCGAGCTGCTCGGCACGGCGCTGGTGAACCTGATGCAGGTGAAGTACCTGGTGCCGCTCGCCCTCGGCACGCTCGCCGGCGTGGTGGGCGGCGCACTGCCCGGCGTGACCATCACCATGACCATCATCGTGGTGCTGCCCTTCACCTTCGGCATGGACCCGTTGCAGGGTCTGGCGGCGATGACCGGCGTCTACGTCGGCGGCTCGGCGGGTGGCCTGGTCACCGCGGTGCTGCTGGGCTTGCCCGGGACGCCTTCGGCGATCGCCACCACCTTCGACGGCCACCCGATGGCGAAGAACGGCGATCCCGGACGCGCCCTGTGGCTCGGCATCTGGGCTTCGTTCTTCGGCGGCCTGATCGGCGGTGTGTTCCTGATCGGCGCGACCGGGCCGCTCGCCAGTATCGCGCTGCAGTTCGGGCCCTGGGAGTTCTTTTCCCTGTTCATCCTCGCGCTATCCATGGTGGCCGGGCTGGTGGAGTCGTCGCTGTTGAAGGGATTGATCGCCGGGGCGCTCGGCTGCGTCGTCACCATCCTCGGCACCGACCCGGTGATGGGCCAGGAACGGCTCACGCTCGGCGTGCCCTTTTTCCGCGGCGGGATCGATTTCCTGCCGGTGCTGATCGGCGTGTTCGCGTTCGCGCAGATCATGACCGAAGTGGAGCGCATCGGCGGCGTGGCGCGCGCCGCGCAGGCGGCGCAGCGCACGCTCAGCCTGGCCGTGTCGCACACTAAAGTGCTGTGGGACATCGTGTCGCGCCCGTTCCTCCTGCTGTGGACCTCGTTCATCGGCGTGCTGATCGGCGTGCTGCCCGCGATCGGCGGCAGCGCCGCCAGCATGATGGCCTACGACCAGGCAAAGAAATTTTCCCGGCGCCCGGAGAAATTCGGCAGCGGCGTTCCCGAGGGCATCATCGCCTCGGAATCGTCGAACAATGCCAATGTCGGCGGCTCGCTGGTGACCATCATGGCCTTCGGCATTCCGGGCGACGCGGTGACCGCGGTGATGCTGGGCGCGCTCACCATCCACGGCATCCAGTCGGGGCCCCTGTTCATCTCGCAGAACGCGCAACTCGCCTACGGCATTTTTGCCGCCTACCTGGTCGCGCACCCGCTCATGGTGGTGATCATGGCCCTGGGTGCGCGCTGGATGCTGCGCGTGGTAACGGTGCCCAAGGCGGCACTGTTTCCGGTCGTGCTGGTGCTGTGCACCGTGGGCGCCTACGCGCTCAACAACACCATGTCGAACGTCTATGTGCTGCTGGTGTTCGGATTGCTCGGCTACGCCATGGTGAAGTTCGGCTTTCCGCTCGCGCCGTTCATCCTCGGCGTGATCCTGGGCGACCAGATCGAAATCAACCTGGTGCGCTCCATCATGACCGACAGCGACCTGTGGCTATTCGTGACGCGGCCGATCTCGGGGGCGCTGCTGGCGATGTCGGTGGGCTCGCTGCTGCTCTCGCTGTGGCAGCACCGGCGCCAGCAGAAGCGGCGCGCCGCCGGCAGCGGCGTGGATGCCGACTTCTGACATGAATTTCCACCTTGCGCATTTCGTGCCGAGCAAGCTGCACCATGGACTGAACGGCTACAAGGAAGTCATCGACACGGTGCAATGGGGCCTGCAGCAGCTCGGCCACTCGGCGGTCTACGGGCTGAATACCCTGTCGAGCACAGCGACCAATATAGTTTTCGGTGCGCAGGTGCTGCCGATGGAACGGATTGAGCAGTTGCCGGCTGAAACCATCGTCTACAACTTCGAGCAGGCGAAGGGATGGAGCGCCGAGAACCTGAAACCGCAAATTCGAGTCGCCGCCCGGCGTTTCCGCATCTGGGACTACAGCGAGGGCAATGCGGCCGTGTGGGCGAGCCTGGGCGCCAGGGACGTACGCGTGGTACCCGTGGGCTATGCGCCGATCCTGCAGAGAATTCCAAAGGCGCCGACCCAGGATATCGACGTGCTTATCTACGGATCGCCCGGGCAGGATCGGCTGGAGGCATTCCACTATCTGTCCATGTCCGGCTTGACGAGCGTTTTTGTTTGCGGGCTCTACGGCAGAGCCAGGGACGAGCTCATCGGGCGCTCGAAGCTGATCGTCAACATCAACGTGCGTGGCCGATCGAAGATTTTCGAGGTGGTCCGCGTGTCCTACCTGCTGGCCAACCGCAAGGCGGTGGTCGCCGATATCGATGCGGACACCGTGATCGATGACGACATGCGTGCCGCAATCAAGGTCACCGCCGGGCCCCGACTGGTGAGCGATTGCCAGAATCTGGTCGCTGATGACACTGCGCGCGCTGCGCAGGAAGAGACCGGTTTCGCCGCCATGGAACAGCGCGACATCAGGAAATTCCTGCAGCGGGCTTTCGGCGCCGCGCCTGCGCCCTGAGGGGGCGATAGAATGGCGTGGACATGGCCGGCCGCCTCTTCGCACATCGCCCTGATGGCGCCCCAGACACGAATCGAACGTGCGACCTGCCCCTTAGGAGGGGGCTGCTCTATCCACTGAGCTACCGGGGCGCGAGCCGCGATTTTACCTTCTTGAGATTCTTTCTTTTCGCGATTCTGTCGCTGTGTTCCGGCGCGGCCGCCGCGCAGGCCTGGGCGTGGGACGACGGCACGGTGCCGTTCGTGGTCACGCCCGGCGAGATCGTCGAGCGCATGCTGCGCATGGCGCAGGTCGGCAAAGGCGATTTCCTCATCGACCTGGGCTCGGGCGACGGCCGCATCGTCATCGAGGCGGCCAAGCGCGGCGCGCGCGGCCTCGGCGTGGACATCGACCCGAGCCTGGTGCGCCTGGCGACCGGGAACGCGCAAGCCGCCGGCGTCGCCGAGCGCGTGCGCTTCGAGGCCCGGGACATCTTCGACACCGACCTGACGGGCGCCAGCGTGGTGGCCTTCTACCTGCTGCCGGAGTTCAACGCCAAGCTGCTGCCACGGCTGCTCAAGCTCAAGCCGGGCACGCGCATCGTGTCGCACGACGGCGGCATCGGCGACTGGCCGAGCGACGAGCGCCTGGAAATGCGCACTCCGGAGAAGCCCGTGGGCGTCGGCGGCATGTCGCGGGTGGAGTTGTGGATCGTGCCGGCGCACGTCAGCGGCGCATGGGCGAGCGACATCCCGGAGCACGGCGGCCGCTGGCGTTTCGGCGTGGCGCAGCGCTACCAGGAACTCGACATCGACGTGCAGGCGCAGGGCAGGGACCTGCTGGTGCGCAACAGCCGGCTGCGCGGCACCGAGATCAAGATGGTGGTGACCGGCATCGTCGGCACGCGCGCCTGGAACCACCTGTTCGAGGGTCGCATTGAGGGCAACCGCATCACCGGGCAGCTCAGCATTTCGGACGGCAACCAGAGAAGGACCTATCCGTGGACAGCAACAAGACAGTAAGACCAGGAGTGCTGCTGTCGGTGCCCGACGGCATCTTCCTCACCGTTGGCATGGTGATCGGCGTGGGGATTTTCAAGCTGCCCTCGCTGGTGGCGGGCAATACCGCGAGCCCGACCGTGTTTCTGCTCGCCTGGCTGCTCGGGGGGCTGGTGTCGCTGTGCGGCGCGCTCGTCTATGCCGAGCTTGCCTCGCGGCATCCGGAAACCGGCGGCGAGTACGCGTTCCTGCAGAAGGGCCTGGGCCGCGGCGCCGCGTTCCTCTTCGGCTGGTCGCGCATGACCGTGATCCAGACCGGCGCCATCGCGGCGGTGGCCTTCGCCTTCGGCGACTATGCTTCCGAGATCCTGCGGCTGGGCCCAAAGAGCACCGCGGTGTGGGCGGCGGTGGCGGTGGTCGCGCTCACGCTGCTCAATTTCGCCGGCACCCTGCAATCGAAGACGCTGCAGAAGGTGATGGAGGTGGTGCTGATCGCGGCGCTGGTGCTGCTCGCGCTCGCCGCGCTCACCGCCGGCGGAACGCCCAAGCCCGCGGCGAGCGCGGCGGGCGCGCACCTGTCGTTCGGCCTGGCGATGATCTTCGTGCTGTTCACTTACGGCGGCTGGAACGAGGCCGCCTACCTCGCGGGCGAAGTGCGCGACGCGCGGCGCAACATGGTGCGCATCCTGGTATGGGGCATCGTCGCCGTCACCGCGCTCTACCTGCTGGTCAACTTGGGCTACCTGGCGGCGCTCGGCCTGGGCGGCCTGCGCGACTCCAAGGCGGCGGCGGCGGACGCGATGCGCCTGGTCGCCGGCGAGAAAGGCGCGGCGCTGGTGGCGCTCGTCGTGTGCGTGTCGGCGCTCACCACCATGAACGCGGCGCTTTTCACCGGCGCGCGCACCAATTGGGCGCTGGGCCGCGACTACGCGCTGTTCCGCGCGCTGGGCAACTGGCGCGCGTCGGGCAGCACGCCGGCCAACGCGCTGCTGCTGCAGGGCGCCGTGACGCTGGCGCTGATCGCCGCCGGCTCGGCGACGCCCGATGGCTTCGGCGCGATGGTGGCCTACACCGCGCCGGTGTTCTGGACCTTCTTCCTGCTGACCGGCGTGACGCTGTTCGTGTTCCGGCGCCGCGGAGGCGAGGCGCCGGCGTTCCGCACGCCGCTCTACCCGCTGGTGCCGCTCGCGTTCCTCGCCATGTGCGCCTACATGCTGTGGTCGAGCATCGACTACATCCGCAACCCGGTGTACGGGCCCAAGTTCGGCGACATGGTGCTCGCCGGCCTGGCGGTGATGGCGCTGGGCATCCCGCTGTACTTCCTCGCCCGGCGCAAGTGACCCTCACCGAGCTGCGCTACACCGTCGCGGTGGCGCGCGAGCGCCACTTCGGCCACGCCGCGCGCTCCTGCTTCGTGTCGCAGCCGACCTTGTCGGTGGCGATCAAGAAGCTGGAGCAGGAACTCGGGGTGGCGCTGTTCGAGCGCGCCCCGGGCGAGGTCAGCGTGACCCCGATCGGGCAGCGGGTGGTGGAGCAGGCGCAGCGCGTGCTGGAGGAGGCCGCGCGCGTCAAGGAATTCGCGCAGGCCGGCCAGGACCCGCTCGCCGGCGTGCTGCGCCTGGGCGCCATCTACACCATCGGGCCCTACCTGCTGCCCAAGCTGATCCCGATCCTGCGCCGCAAGGCCCCCGCGATGCAATTGCTGATCCAGGAGAACTACACGCACCGGCTGGCGGAAATGCTCAAGCTGGGCGAGGTAGACGCGATCCTGGTCGCGCTGCCGTTCTCGGAATCCGGTGTGGCGACGCGCGCGTTGTACGACGAACCGTTCCTGGTGGCCATGCCGGTCGGCCACCGGCTGGAGAAGAAAAAGCACATCTCCGCCGAGGAACTGTCGCGCGAAAGCCTGCTGCTGCTGGGCGCCGGGCACTGCTTCCGCGACCAGGTGCTCGACCTGTGCACGAGCGCGCGGCGGGGCAACCGCGGCGCGCTGGCACGTACCCTGGAAGGCGGGTCCCTGGAAACCATCCGCCAGATGGTCGCGAGCGGCGTCGGACTCACCGTGCTGCCTTCGACCGCGGTGCAGGCCGGCGAGGGCAGCGAGCTGATCCGCTTCCGCCCGTTCACGCGCCCGGTGCCGGACCGGCGCGTGGTGCTGGCCTGGCGCAAGAGCTTCCCGCGGCCGCAGGTGATCGAAATGCTGCGCGAATCGATCCTCGCCTGCGACCTGCAGCAGGTGACGAAGATTCAATAGGCGAACCGTGGTGCTGCAGCGCAGCGGCGCTGCGCTACACTGCGCGCATGAGTACGTCCGCCTGGCGTAACCCGACCTCCGTCCTGGTGGCCGGCTGCATCATCCTGTGCATCGGGTTCGGCGTGCGCTCGGGATTCGGCCTGTTCCTGCAACCGATGAGCCTGGAGAACGGCTGGGGCCGCGAGACGTTCTCTTTCGCGATGGCGATCCAGAACCTGCTGTGGGGCATCTTCGGGCCCTTCGCCGGCGGCATCGCCGACCGGTACGGCGCGGGAAGGGTGGTGGTGATCTGCGGCATCGCCTACGTGCTCGGGCTGATCGTGATGGCGTTCACCGACACGGCGCTGGGATTGCACGTGGGCTCGGGCTTTCTCATCGGCCTGGCTCTGTCCGGCAGCACTTTCGCCGTGCTGCTCGCCGTCATCGGGCGCGTCACGCCGCCCGAGAAGCGCAGCATGGCGCTCGGCATCGCAGTCGCTGCGGGCTCCTTCGGCCAGTTCGCCATCCTGCCGATCACCCAGCTGCTGATCTCGAGCGTCGACTGGCGCAACGCGCTTCTCGGGCTCGCCGTCCTCGCCGCGCTCATCGTGCCGCTCGCCTTCTTCATCCACGGCAAAGGGCCGGCGCAGGCGGGGCCGCCGCAGTCGCTGGGCGCGGCGCTGCACGAAGCCATGCGCGAGCGGGGCTTCCACCTGCTGTTCTGGGGCTACTTCGTGTGCGGCTTCCACATCTCCATGCTGACCGTGCACCTGCCCTCGTACGTCACCGACAACGGTTTGAAGCCCGAGCACGGCATGACCGCACTGGCCCTCATCGGCCTGTGCAACATGATCGGCTCATTCGCCTCGGGCTGGCTCGGTGGCCGCTACAGCAAGAAGTACCTGCTGTCTGGCATCTATACGCTGCGCGCCATCGCAATCCTGATCCTGATCTCGTTCCCGCTCAGTACGCTGACGCTTTACAGCTTCGCGGTGATCATCGGTTTCCTGTGGCTGTCCACCGTGCCGCTCACCAACGGGCTGGTGGCGCAGATCTTCGGCATGCGCTACGCCGGCCTGCTCGCCGGGGTGGTGTTCTTCGGCCACCAGATCGGCAGCTTCTTCGGCGTGTGGCTGGCCGGCTGGCTCTACGACCAGACCGGCAGCTACAACGGCGCGCTCGTGATTTCCATCGGCCTGGGCGTGTTCGCCGCGATCGTCAACCTGCCGGTCAACGAGCAGCCGCTGGCGGAGCGATCGCCGGCGGCCGCGGCGGCCTGATGGTTTGGAAGGTGGCCGGCGTGGTGCTTCTGGCGCTCGCCAGCGCCGCCGTGTTTGCAGCCTATCTGCGTCCCGACATGTTGGTGTCCTTCACCAATTCAGTAATTGCGCTCTGCGGATTCTGAGCGAGCGGCAAGCAGCCGTCGTCGCGGAACGACAGCCCCGCTTGCGCCGCAGACGGTCCAGGCGGCATCATGCCAACTGGTCGACCAAGGAGATTGACGGATGAGTGCATGTCGCATGCTGATGCTGGCCGCGGGGGCGATCGTTCTGGCGGGCTGTGTCCACCCGGGGAGTGTCGACGTTGGCGTCCGGGCGTCTGGAGAGGTCGCGCCTGGGGTCTACGGGCGCGTCGATATCGGCAATCGCCCGCCGCCGCGGGTCGTCTATTCCCAACCGGTGATCATCGTCGGTCCACCGCGGATGGCGCCGGTTTACATGCACGTGCCTCCGGGGCACGCGAAGAACTGGTCCAAGCATTGCCGCAAGTACGACGCCTGCGGCACGCCGGTGTACTTCGTGAAGTCCCGGGAGTACGAGCCTGGCTACCAGCGCCCGAAGAGGAGCAAGGGCAAAGGCAAGGGCAGAGACCGCGACGATGATGATGACGATGATTGAGCGTATGGGGGCTCCAAAAAATTGGGTTTGCGGCATGGCGTTTGCCGCGGGTGGCGTCCTTGTGGTCGGCTCGGCGATTGCTGCCGACGTCAGCGTGGGTGCCACGATCTCCGGCGAGGTCGCGCCCGGCGTTTACGGGCGCGTTGACATCGGCGGCCGCCCGCCGCCGCCGCTCGTCTATCCGCAGCCCGTGGTGGTGGTGCGGCAGGCGCGCGCACCGGCGCCCTTGTACCTGCACGTGCCGCCCGGACACGCGAAAAACTGGTCCAAGCATTGCAAGAAGTACGATGCCTGCAGCCGGCCCGTGTACTTCGTGAAGTCCGCCGAATACGAGCCGGGCTACAAGCACCCCGGCAAGGGGCGGGGCAGAGGCAAGGGAAAGGACGGCTGAGTTGTACGTGGCCCGCTAGACTTGGCGGGATGGCCGGCCACGATGTCGCGGTAGCGTCGCCCTGGGTCGTGCGCTGGGCGCCGCTGATCCCGAAAGGCAAGGTTCTCGACGTTGCTTGCGGCAGCGGCCGGCACGCGCGATTTCTCGCGACGCTCGGGTATTCGGTAACGGCGGTGGATCGCGAGTCACAGGTCCTTGAATCCGCCCGCTTCATCCGGGCCGACCTCGAAGATGGCAGCCCCTGGCCGTTTCCCGGCGAGCGCTTCCAGGGCATCGTCGTGACCAACTATCTGCATCGCCCGCTGTTCCCGGTCCTCCGGGACTCCCTTGCCCCCGGCGGCGTGCTGATCTACGAGACGTTCATGCTGGGGAACGAACGCTACGGCAAACCCTCCAACCCTGCGTTCCTGCTTCGGCCCGGGGAACTGTGGGAGGTATTCGGCGGTCTGGAGGTCATCGCCTTCGAGCAGGGCCGCGCCGCGCAGCCGAAGCCGGCGATGATGCAGGGGCTGTGCGCGGTACGGACTTGAAAGCAGATAAAATTCAGGGCACTTCGCCGCAAGGAGCAAGCGACATGATCACCGGAAGCCTGGTCGCCATCGTCACGCCGATGCAAGAGGACGGTCGCCTCGACATGGCGCGCTTCCGCGCGCTGATCGACTGGCACGTCGCCGAAGGCACCGACGGCGTCGTCGTCGTCGGCACCACGGGCGAGTCGCCCACTGTGGACTTCGACGAGCACAAGGAATTGATCCGCGTCGCCGTGGACCACGCCAAGGGGCGCATCCCGATCATCGCCGGCACCGGCGGCAATTCGACCGCCGAGGCGATCGAGCTTACGGAGTCGGCGCTGAAGGCCGGCGCCACCGCTTGCCTGTCGGTGGTGCCCTATTACAACAAGCCGACGCAGGAAGGCCTGTACCGGCACTTCCGCAAGATCGCCGAGACGGTGCACCTGCCGATGATCGTCTACAACGTCCCGGGTCGCACGGTGGCCGATCTGCACAACGACACCGTGATGCGCCTGGCGCAGGTGCCGGGCATCATCGGCATCAAGGACGCCACTGCCAACATCGAGCGCGGCACCGACCTGGTGAAGCGCGCGCCGCGCGGCTTCGCCGTCTACAGCGGCGAGGATGCCACCGCACTGGCACTGACCCTGCTCGGCGGCCACGGCGTGATCTCGGTCACCGCCAACGTCGCGCCGCGCCTGATGCACGAGATGTGCGCGGCGGCATTGCTCGGCGACGTGAACAAGGCACGCGAGATCAACTTTCGACTGCTGGGCCTGCACCAGCGCCTGTTCGTCGAGGCCAATCCGATCCCGGTGAAATGGGCGCTGGCGCAGATGGGGCGCATCGAGCCCGGGCTGCGCCTGCCGCTCACGCCGCTGTCGGAGCGCTGCCACGAGACGGTGCGCAAAGCGCTGGCCGAAGCCGGCGTCACCATCCCCGGACTGCGCGTGGTGGAGAAGCGGGCTTGAGGATTTTTGTTGTGGCCGCGGCGCTGGCATTGCTCGGCGCCTGCGGCAGCAATCCGCTCGAGTCCAAGATCGACTACAAGTCGGCGGGCAAGCTGCCGCCGCTGGACGTCCCGCCCGATCTGACCGCGCCCTCGCGCGACAACCGCTACCAGATTCCCGAGGGCGAGCGCGGGACGGCGACGCTCTCGGGCTACCAGGCCGACCGCGCGCAGCAACCCAGGGTGGGCAGCACGTCGCTGCTTCCTGCGGCCGAGGGCATGCGCGTCGAGCGCGACGGCAACCAGCGCTGGCTGCTGGTCAACGAGCCGCCGGAGAAGCTCTGGCCGCAGGTGAAGGAATTCTGGCAGGAGAGCGGCTTTCTCATCAGCCTCGAACTGCCGGAGGCCGGCGTGATCGAGACCGGCTGGGCGGAGAACCGCGCCAGGATCCCGAAGGACCTGGTGCGCAGGACGCTCGGCTTCTTTCTCGATTCGGTGTATTCCACCGACGAGCGCGACAAATACCGCACGCGCCTGGAGCGCGCGCCGGGCGGCGGCACCGAGATCTACATCAGCCACCGCGGCATGCAGGAGGTGTACATCACCGAGGAGCGCACGGAGACGAAGTGGCAGTCGCGCCCTCCCGATGCCGAGCTCGAAATCGAGTTCCTGCGCCGGCTGATGGTGCGGCTCGGCGCGCCGGAGGACAAAGCCAGGGCATTGGTCGCGGGCGCGCAGCCCCCCTCACAGCGCGCCAACCTGAAGAAAGGGCTCGATGGCGTCGAGCTGCTGGAAGTGCTCGAGCCCTTCGACCGCGCCTGGCGGCGAGTCGGCCTGGCGCTCGACCGCGTCGGCTTCACGGTGGAGGACCGCGATCGCCAGAAGGGCGTGTACTTCGTGCGCTACGCCGATCCCGAGACCGGGCTGGCGCGCAAGAAGGAAGGAGGACTGCTGTCCCGGCTCGCGTTCTGGCGCGACGACGGACCCAAGGTGAAACCCGAGCAGTACCGCGTCGCCGTCACGTCCGCGGCCGAAGCGAGCCGCGTGCAGGTCCTCGACAAGAACGGCGTCGCCGAAAGCTCGGTCACGGCGAACCGCATCCTCGCGCTGCTGCACGAGCAGCTGAAGTAGTGCGCTTCGCCTCGCTGGGCAGCGGCAGCAAGGGCAACAGCCTGGTGGCCGAAGCCGCGGGCAGCCGGTTGCTGCTCGACTGCGGGCTCAACCCGCGCGAAACCGAGCGCCGCCTGGCGCGCCTCGGCCTCGCCCCCGGCGACCTGCACGGCATCCTCGTCACCCACGAGCACGACGACCACATCGGGCACGCCTATCCGTTCGGTGCGCAACACAACCTGCCGGTGTACCTGACGCACGGCACGCGGCGCGCGCAGGAGGAGGCGGGGAAGTCCGCGGCGGGGGTCGAGCTGCGCATCATCGAGGGATGCGAGCCGTTCGCCGTCGGCGCGCTCGAGGTGCAGCCCTTCACGGTGCCGCACGACGCGCGCGAGCCGGTGCAGTTCGTGCTCGGCGACGGCGCGCGCCGCCTGGGTGTGCTGACCGACCTGGGCACCTCCACCGCGCACGTCGAAGCGATGCTCTCGGGCTGTGACGCGCTGGTGCTGGAAACCAACCACGATCTGGCCCTGCTGTGGGCGGGCGACTACCCGAAGTGGCTGAAGGAACGCATCGCCGGGCCGTTTGGCCATCTCGACAACGCTTCATCCGGGCGCTTGCTCGCTGCGCTCGACCGCTCGCGGCTCAAGCACGTGATCGCGGCGCACCTTTCGCATCGGAACAACCGCGCCGAGCTGGCGCGGGCCGCGCTTGCGCGCGCTCTGGGCTGCGCCGAGGGCTGGGTCGGAATCGCCACCCAGGAAGAAGGCTTCGGCTGGCGGGAGTTGAACTGACTTTGCTCGTTGAGCGTCGCCTCGCGCGGGTTGCATATTCCATCGGCGTCAATATTGCCTAGGGATTACCCAGGTAGTCACGCTTACCGATCTCGATGCCGTTGTGGCGCAGGATGTTGTAGGTGGTCGTGACATGAAAATAAAAATTCGGTATTGCATGGCCGAGCAGGAATTGCATGCCCTTGTAGCGGGTTTCCTTGTCACCGCGCTTGATTACGATTTCCTTGTCTTCGGTGCCGTCGATCTGCCGCGGCGTCACGGTCTGGATGAACGCGATTGTTTTAGCGACGCGCGCCTTCAAGTCGGCCAGGGTCTTCTCGTTGTCCTCGTACGCCGGGATCTCCACACCGGCGAGGCGCGCCACCACGCCCTTGGCTGCATCGCAGGCGATCTGCACCTGGGTGGTCATGGGCAGCATGTCGGGGAAAAGGCGGTAGGTAGTCAGCGTGGCTGTGTCGAGCTTTTTAGCGTCGACATGGACCTGCGCCTTGTCGAGGATGTTCGAAAGGTTGCCGAGGATGTTGACGAAGCGCGGAACGCTCGCCTGATACATTGAAATGGTCATGGGAATTCCTGGAGGTGGAAAAGGATGGAAAACAGCGAACGCGCATTCTAGCTGTAGCCAATCCGAGTTGGGCCACTCTGTTGGTCTAGGCTACCTTGATGGTCGGTTAGGAGAGTGCGCGGGATCGCGTACAGGGCGCGTAGCCCGAAGGTCCGCTTTGGGTCGGAAGCGGTCACTCAATTACCCGCTCGCTGCGCTGCCACGGAAAATCGCCAGATTGACCTGAATGATTGCTTCCGGCCCGAAGCCGACGTTCGCGAGGATTGGCTATATATAGACCACGCGGATGCGCCGTGCTCGGGCCGCCTCCGTCCGCACGTCGAACCCGCTGTCGGTTTCAAGCGGTAGGTAACCGTCCTCCAGAACAGGCAGCATTGTTCGCTGCCGGCGCCGAAGGTTAAACTGTGTATGACAATGGGCGTCGTTACAAGGGAGCTCGCCAGAATGCACGCAACGCACAACAATGCCGCCAGCACCGCGTTCGACGCCATCGTCATCGGTGCCGGCGTCGGTGGCCTCTATGCCCTGTACCGCCTGCGCGACAAGCTTGGCATGCGGGTGCACGTCCTCGAGGCCGGCGCCGACGTCGGCGGCACCTGGTACTGGAACCGCTATCCGGGCTGCCGATGCGACGTGGAAAGCCTGGAATATTCCTTCTCGTTTGACGACGCGCTGCAACAGGAATGGTCCTGGCCGGAGCGCTACGGGAACCAGCCGGAGATCTTGGAGTATGTCGGCCATGTCGCCGACCGCTTCGATCTGCGCCGCGACATTCAGTACAACACCCGCGTCACCTCGGCGACCTACGATCTCGCCAGCAACCGCTGGACCGTGCAGACCAGCGCAGGTGAGCAGTTCAGCGCGCCGATTTGCGTGATGGCGACTGGCAACCTGTCCGTGCCGCGCGTGCCCGATTTCAAGGGCCTGCAAAGCTTCAGGGGTCGCTCGTATCACACCGGCAGGTGGCCGCATGAGCCGGTCAACTTCACCGCGCTTCGGGTCGGCGTCATCGGTACCGGATCCTCGGGCGTGCAGAGCATCCCGATCATCGCCCGCCAAGCCAGGCACCTGACGGTGTTCCAGCGCACCGCCAACTTCATCCTGCCTGCGAAGAACGGACCGATGGACAAAGCGCTCGAGGCCACGCACAAGGCGGAGTATCCGGAGCGCCGCCGCGCCGCATACGACACGCCGTTCGGCATCGCCGGCTATCCGCCACCGATCAAATCGGCGTTGGACGCGAGCTCGCAAGAGCGCGAGGCGATGTACGAGAGAAAGTGGGCCGAGGGCGGCTCGATCAGTTTTCTTTACAGCTACAAGGACCTGCTGACCAGCAAGGAAGCCAACGACACCGCGGCTGAGTTCGTGCGCAAAAAGATCCGCTCGATCGTCAAGGATCCGGCGACTGCCGAGCTGCTGTGCCCGAACAACCACCCGATCGGCACCAAGCGGCTGGTGCTCGATACCGGCTACTACGAGACTTACAACCGCGATAACGTCACTCTAGTGAACGCGCGCAAGGCGCCGATCCGGGAAATTACGCCGAACGGCCTGCGCACCACCGAGGCCGGGTACGAGCTGGACGTGATCGTGTTCGCCACGGGATTCGACGCGATGACTGGCGCGCTGAAGGAAATCGACGTGCGCACCACCGACGGCCGCTCGCTGACGGCAGACTGGGCCCACGGGCCGTACACCATGCTGGGCATCATGTGTGCCGGTTTTCCCAACATGTTCATGATCACCGGTCCGGGAAGCCCCGGGGTGAAGAGCCAGATGATCCTGAGCTGCGAGCAGCACGTCGATTGGATCGTCAACTGCCTGACACACATGGGTGCCAACGGAATCGCCGCCATCGAACCGACCGAAGAGGCGCAGACCGCGTGGACCCGGCACGTGGCGGATGTGGCCAACGCCACGCTCTATCCGCTCGCCAATTCCTGGTACATGGGCGCCAACATCCCCGGCAAGCCGCGCGTCTTCATGCCTTATGTCGGCGGCGTGCACACTTACAAGCGCAAGTGCGACGAAATCGCCGCGAAGGGTTACGAGGGCTTCACCATGGCGCCGGCGGGCGCGGCGCGACAGGCGATGGCGCCCGCCGTCCACGACTGCGCCGCCTCCCCCGAAGGTCCGCTTTGGGTCGAAAGCGGACGCCAATCTAGAGCCCGAGCGTGGTGCCCGCCACGCC
>CAZOSA010000018.1:0-1484 GCA_964582155.1 uncultured Enterobacteriaceae bacterium
AACAGCTCTCGGCGGCGGCCCGGGAGATCTTGAAGCGGTATGAGAAGTGGAAGGACATCGCCATGCTTTCCGGGTCGCCGGGCCTTCGTCTGATTGGGGGGTTCAACGACGAGGCATTGTCCGGGAAGTGGAATGGCTATAGGTCCTCACGACTCGGGTTGCAGTACCGGGTTTTTTACCGCACCGTGCCCGGCGAGCAGCTTTTCCAGGTGGTCTCGATAACCGCTCACGACTATCGGAGGTCGTAAATGAAGCAGTTTCGTCCCGCGAAGAAACGCATCACCGTCTCGGCCGGCGAATCGGTACGCATCATTCGCGAGTTGCAGGGCCTTAGCCAGAATCAACTCGCGCAGCGCACGGGCATTCCCCAGGCCACTCTTTCGGCGATCGAGAACGACCGTGTTCGCCTGGGTGTGGAGCGCGCAAAGGTGCTCGCGCGAGCCCTCAAGTGCCATCCTGCCGTACTGGTCTTTCCGGGATGGGAAGATCATCTACAAACTGCGGCTTGACCCGCTGCTGCAGCCGACGCCAAAGTTCCCCCGAAAGAGTTGACACCATGACCGGCAACCATTCGCTTAAAGCAGTCGTGGCGGTAATCTTCGCGTCATGGGCTCTATCCGCCGTGGCCCTCGATAGAGCAGGGGCGATCGACGCCGCCAAGCGCCAGGTGACAAAAAGGTGCAGCGCGATGACGCCGTGCATCTACACCGCGAAGGCCGAGGGGAACAAATGGTACGTGCGCGTGCAGTTCACGAGGCGCAAATCGCCGCGGGAGGAGCCTTACACCTATGCCGGCGGCCAGGCGATGTTCATCATCAATCAGAGCGGCAAAGTGATCGGCAAGATTGAAGGCAACTAGGGCCTGGCCGCCGGTTCGAGGGCAACGCTACAGTTTCAGCTCGTTCCCGGCAGCACGATCTCGACGCGCCGGTTCTGCTGGCGCCCGGCGGGGGTGTCGTTGCCGACCAGGGGCTTGGTCGGGCCGAAGCCAACCGCGGTGACGCGGCTGGCCGCGATGCCGCGTTCGACCAGCGCATCCTTCACCGTCAGCGCCCGCCGCTCGGAGAGCGCCTGGTTGAATTCAACCGAGCCTACGGAATCGGTATGCCCTTCGATGACCACGTCGCGCTCCGGGTTCTCCTTCAGGAACGCCGCGAGCTGCTCCAGCGTGCGCAGCGCACCCGCCTTCATGTCGGCGCGCCCGGAATCGAACAGCACGTCGCCCAGCGTCAGCACGATTCCGCGCTCGGTCTGCTTGGCCTTCATTTCCTCGAGCTGAGCCGTCAGCTTCCTGGCACGCTCATCGGCCGCCAGCGAAGCCTCGCGCGCCGCCTGGGCCTCGGCGAGCTGCTGCTCGGCCTGCTTGCGTTCGGCTTCGGCTTGCCCGCGGGCAGCTTCGGCCTGTCCGCGGGCGGCTTCGGCCTGTCCGCGGGCGGCTTCGGCCTGCTTGCGGGCGGCTTCGGTCTGGATGCGGACGGCCTCGG
>CAZOSA010000018.1:1584-8976 GCA_964582155.1 uncultured Enterobacteriaceae bacterium
TCGGTCTGGATGCGGACGGCCTCGGCCTCTGCGAGTGACACCTGGGCCTGCTTGCGCTGGCTTTCAGCCTCGCGCGTGCGTATTTCGGCCAGGATGCGCTCGCGCTGCACGCCGGCGGCGGCCACCGCATCGTCGGCCGCGGCGATCTTGCCGGCCTCGATCGCGACGTCGGTCCTGCGCATCGCCAGGTAGGCAAAATGTTCGACGGCGCTGGGCTCGTCGCCGGCAGCCAGCGCGGCTTCCGCCTGCTGCAGCGCCGCCCGCGCCTTTTGCAGGTCGACGGGCGCGCTGCGCACCACTTGCGCATCTGCGGCGGCGCGTTGGTAGAGCGCCCTGGCGTCATCCAGCATCGGGTTCGTGGTCGGCCCCGACGCACAGGCGGCCAGCGTGGCCGCCACCCCGAGCGCCCATGCGGTATTGAGTTTGCGGTGCTTGTTCATCCTTAAGTTCCTTCCGACAATTAATGGAAATGACGCGTAGTCGCGGGCGATGAGAGCGTGCCAGCGTATCAGGGGCGGCTCTTGCGTTCTGCCTCGCTGCGCAGAACCTCGTTGCTGCGCGCCATCTCTTCGGCGGCAGTTCGCGCTTTGACTGCGCGTGATTTGCGCTCGGCGAGCACTGCGTCCGCTTCGGACTGCTCGGCCAGCAGCCGCGCCGCCCTGAAGCGCTCTTCGCGCGAGGCGGCTTCGGCCTTGCCAAGCTTCTCGCGTGCGGCGAGCAACTCGACCGGCGCGGCGTTCAGCGCCCCGGCGCTCTCGGCCTCCGAAATCGCGGCGCGCGCCGCTGCAAGTTGGCTTGCGGGCGCGATTGTATCGGTGGTGGCGCAAGCGCCGAGGAGCAGCGTCGTGCAGAGCAATCCGGCCACGGTCAGGCGACGGCACACAGGGGATGGCTTGTTCATACGCGTTTCTCCACGGTTGGGCAATGCGGGCGCGCCTGTGCCGGCTTTGGCGGGACAGGATGGGTTGCGTTCAAATAGGAGAAGTACAATGCAGGAACGACAAAGTATATTCTCATTAATCAATTTCCGGGGCACCCTTGCCGCGCGGGTGCCGGAATCGGGCATCGTGGGTAGACTGCTTGCTGCATCGCTCCTGTGCATCGCCGCCGCCGGCTGCGCGCCCGCGCCGGTGCAGGATAGGGACATCCTCGCCCAGCGCCTCGCGGCGCCGCACCGCAGCCCCGCCAACGTCGCCCGCGACACCTACCGCCACCCGCTCCAAGTGCTTGAATTCCTCGGCGTGACGAATGACAGCGTGGTGGTGGAGATCCTCCCGGGCAGCGGCGGCTACTACATGGAAATCCTGGCGCCGCACCTGCAGGACAAAGGCCGCTACATCGCCGCCAACCGCGACGGCGCGGCCGCGCCGCAATACCTCGCGGACCACAAGAAACTGCTTGCGCGCCTCGACGCCGAGCCCGGGCTTTACGGCAAGGTCCTGGTGACGCAGTTCAACGCCGGCCTGCACGACATCGCGCCGCCGGGCAGCGCCGACTTCGTGCTCACCTTCCGCAACATGCACAACTGGGTCGAGCGCAACGAAATCGACGGTGCGCTGCGCGCGTTCCACAAGGCGCTCAAGCCAAGCGGGATCCTCGGCGTCGTGGACCACCGCGGCCGCACCGACAGGACGCAGCAAGCGCAGATGAAGTCGGGCTACCTGCGCCAGGACTATGCCATCGAGTTGATCGAGAAGGCCGGGTTCAGGCTGCTGGCCTCTTCGGAAGTGAATGCCAACCCGAAGGACACCAAGGACCATCCCGAGGGCGTGTGGACCCTGCCGCCGGCGTACCGCCTCAAGGACCAGGACCGGGCCAAGTACCAGGCGATCGGCGAAAGCGACCGCTTTACCCTCAAATTCATCAAGCAGTAAACGCGCGCTACCTGTAGAACGCGTGCCCGCCGATGCGGGCGACGAGCTTCTTTTCCTTCGCCCAGGAGGGCATGATGTAGGTGGCGTGAAAATACATCGCGCCCTGCAGCTTCGGCGGCTTGCGCCCGTAATACACGTCCTGCGCCACCTTCCACGCGCGTTCCCAATCCTCGCCGCGCGGCTCCGGCAGCACCTTGAACTCGGTCCACGAGAACGCGCCAACGTAACGCCCGCGCAGTGCGTCCCAGTTCTTCTGGTAGACCACCCCGCATACCGTTCCGGGATAGCGCGCCGCGGCCTTGCGGTTCATCGTCACCTCGGCCACGGCATACTGGCCCGCCACCGGCTCGCCGCGCGCCTCGAAATACACGTTCCGCGCGAGGCAGGTCAGGTCATGGTTCTCGGCCTGGCGCGCCAGGTCTCGCACCGCGTCCTGGCGCGCGAACACTGCATGCAGCGCGAACGCGAAGCCCGCCAGGATCGCGCCCACGAGCAGCGCGAACGCCATCGCCTCCCTGTCCGCCCGGTACCAGAACAGGCGCAGGTCGCGCCGCGCGTGCGCCATCGCCCAGTACAGGCGGGAAGACAATTCAGCGAGGCAAGCTCGAGCGTTCATCGCACGCATGGTTCGCGCGGCGGCACCCCCCTGTCAAGGGCACTATTACTTGATGCGGTAGATCTCGGTGTCGAAGTTGCCACGCCAGACGTTCAAGTCCACGCGCCGGCGCTTGAGCTGCGAGGTCAGCACCGCGCGCGCGCCGCCCTTTTCCCAGCGCAGCTTGCTCAGCTCGCGCTTGGCGCCGCGCCGCTCGATGATCTCGCGCGTCTCGGAACCCGGCGCGCCGTAACGCTGCTTGAGGTACTGAATGACGCGCTCCAGGCGCGCCACGTCGAAGCGCACGTCGAAGGCCTGCACCGCGTCGCGCTTGAGGTAGAAGCTGATGCGCGCCTCGGCGCCGCCGAACTCGATCCTGGCGTCGTCGCAGCGCCGGTCCGCGGCGTCGGACTTCCATTCCAGCGGCTTGCAGTGTGCCGCGGGAAACTGCTTGCGCAGCTCGGCCTCGGTGGCGCCCAGCGCGACGCCATTGGCGTCGAAACCCCAGGCGGGAAACGCGGCGAAAACCAGGGACAGACCCCATTTATTCATCATCATGCCGCCCGCTTCACGCCGGCCTTGGGATCGTCCTTCACCTCGTGGCTCGCCGGTCGCGCGCGCAGCTTCACGTCGGTGAGCTCGGCGCGATCGCGCGCGGCATTACGGTAGGCCTGGTCGCGGCCCGGGTGGTATTGCGGCGGCCAGTACTGGCCCTGGTGCTGGTACCAGGCCGAGGCCTGCAGCGTGAAATGGGGATTGGCGAGGTGCGGGCGCGCGAGCGCCACCAGGTCCGCCTTGCCCGCGGCCAGGAGCGTATTCACCTGGTCGGGCGTGGTGATCGCACCCACCGTCATGGTGGCGATGCCGACCTCGTTTCTCACCCAGTCGGCGTAGGACGCCTGGTACATGCGTCCGTACACCGGCCTTTGCTGCGGCACGCTCTGGCCGGTCGAGCAGTCGATCAGGTCGCAACCCGCGTCCTTCAGCATCCTCGTCAGCGCCACCAGGTCCTCGCCCGAGAGCCCGCCCGGCGCCCAGTCGGTGGCCGAGATGCGCACCGACATGGGCTTTTCATCCGGCCAGGCGGCGCGGCAGGCGCCGAACACTTCCAGCGGCCAGCGCATGCGGTTTTCGATCGAGCCGCCGTATTCGTCCCTGCGCAGATTGGTGAGCGGCGAGATGAAGCTCGCGAGCAGGTAACCGTGCGCCATGTGGAGTTCCAGCATGTCGAATCCGGCTTCGTTCGCCAGCACCGTCGAGCGCAGGAACTGGCTCTTCACCAGTTCCATGTCCGCGCGCGCCATCGCGCGCGGCACCTGCGATTCGCCCTCCAGGTAGGGGATCGGCGAGGCCGACAGCAGCGGCCAGTTGCCCTGCTCGAGCGGATGGTCCATGCGCTCCCAGCCGAGCTGCGTCGAGCCTTTGCGCCCGGAGTGGCCAAGCTGCATGCACAGCTTCGCTTTCGAATTGGCGTGGCAAAAATCCACGATGCGCTTGAATGCGTCGCGCTGAGTTTCATTCCACAAACCCGTGCATCCCGGCGAGATGCGCGCCTCGGGCGACGGGCAGGTCATCTCCACGTAGACGAGGCCCGCGCCGCCGACCGCGCGGCTGCCCAGGTGCACGAAGTGCCAGTCGGTGGGCAGGCCGTCCAGTGCCGAGTACTGGTCCATCGGCGACACTACCACGCGGTTCTCAAGCCTCATGCCGCGCAGGCGAAACGGCGTGAACATCGGCACCGGCGGGTTGCGCTCGTCGATGTCGTAGCCCTGCGCGCGCGCCTGCGCCGCGAACCAGCGGTGCATGCTGCCCACGAATGCGGGATCGCGCAGCTCGAGGTTCTCCCACGTGATCTGCTTGGAGCGCGACATCACGCCGAAGGCGAACTGCTCGGGCGCCATGCCCCAGTAGCGCGGCATGTGCTCGAACCAGGAGAGCGACACGTTGGCGGCGTGCTGCGTCTTCTCCACTTCTTCGCGCCGCGCGGTGTCGTACTGCGCCAGCGCCTTGCCCACTTCGCCTTCCCTCTTCAGCGCCTCATACAGCGCAATGGCGTCCTCCATCGCCAGCTTGGTGCCCGAGCCGATGGAAAAATGCGCCGTCGCCTTGGCGTCTCCCACCAGCACGGCGTTCCCTTTCACCCAGGTCTGGTTGACGATGGTGGGGAAATTTCGCCAGATCGAGCGGTTGGCGATCAGCGGGTGCCCGTCCAGCTCCGCGGCGAACACGCGCTCGAGCACCGGCAGCATCTCGGCCTCGCCCATTTTGTCGAAGCCGAAGTTCTTCCATGTCTGCTCGTCGGTCTCGATCACCCAGGTCGAGCGGCCCTCCTCGTACTGGTAGCAGTGCGCGAGGATGATGCCCTCGGGAGTTTCGCGGAAGAAATACTTGAAGGCGTCCAGCGGCCGGGTGGAGCCGAGCCAGGTGAACTTGTTCGGCCGCAGGTCGGTGCTCGGCTGGAAGTGGTCCTTGTGCTGTTCGCGGATCTTCGAGTGGATGCCGTCGGCCACCACCACCAGGTCCGAATCGGCGAACTGCTCCAGGCCCTCGACCTCGGTCTGGAAACGGATCTGCACCCCGAGCTCGCGGCAGCGGTCCTGCAGGATGGCGAGCAGCGCGTTGCGCGAGCAGCCGCAGAAGCCGTTGCCGTCGGAGCGCAGCGTGCGGCCCTTGTACACCACGTCCACGCCGCCCCAGTAGGCGAAGCGGCGGCGGATGCGCTCGTAGCTGACGAGATCGTAGGCTTTGAAGGTGTCGAGCGTCTGGTCGGAGAACACCACGCCAAAGCCGAAGGTGTCGTCCGGCCGGTTGCGCTCGTACGCCGTGACCTCCCAGCGCGGCCAGGCCTTTTTCACCAGCAGCGCGAAGTACAGACCGCCGGGCCCTCCGCCGATGACTGTGACTTTCATGTCAGTCTCCCGGAATGACGGCGGTGGCCTCGATCTCGAGGCGCGCCGCGTCTTCCACCAGGCCACTCACCTGCACCACCGCCATCACCGGGTAGTGCTTGCCGATCAGCTCGCGGTATGCCGCCCCGGCTGCCTTCAGCGCGCCGAGATACTCCTGTTTGTCCAGCACGTACCAGGTGAGGCGCACGAGGTGCTCGGGCCTGCCGCCCGCCTGCGCCAGCACCTCGAGGATGTTCTGCAGCGCCTGGCGGAACTGGCCGGCGAAATCCTTCTCCTTGCATTCGCCCTGTCCCGAAAAGCCGACCTGGCCCGCGATGTACACGGTCGTGCCGCCCCGCACCGCGATGCCGTTGGAAAAGCCCCTGGGTCTCGCCCAGGCGGGTGGCTGCAGGATTCTCATCGGGGGGTCCTCAGTTTGAAGCGCTGCAGCTTGCCGGTTTCGGTGCGCGGCAGCGCCTGCACGAACTCGATGGCGCGCGGATACTTGTAGGGCGCGATGGATTTCTTCACGTGCTCCTGGAGCTGCGCCACCATGGGCGCGCCTGCATCGAAACCCGGCTTCAGCACCACGTGGGCCTTGACGATGGTGCCGCGCTCGGCGTCCGGCGCGCCCACCACGCCGCACTCGGCCACCGCGTCGTGTGCGAGGAGCACGCCTTCCACCTCCGGCCCGGCGATGTTGTAGCCGGCGGAGATGATCATGTCGTCGGTGCGCGCCTGGTAGAAAAAATAGCCGTTCTCGTCCATCAGGTAGGCGTCGCCCGTCACGTTCCAGCCGTTTTGCACGTAATCCTTCTGGCGCTCGTCGGCGAGATAGCGGCAGCCGGTGGGGCCCTTCACCGCGAGCCGGCCCACCACGCCCGGCTTGCAGGGATTGCCCTCCTCGTCGAGCACCGTGGCGCGGTAGCCCGGAATGGCGTAGCCGGTGGCGCCGCGGCGCACGCGCTCGGGCGTATGCGAGATGAAGATGTGGATCATCTCGGTGGAGCCGATGCCGTCGATGATCTCGATGCCGGTCGCCTGCCTGAAGAGCTGGCGCGTCGCATCCGGCAGCGCCTCCCCCGCCGACACGCATTTCTTCAGCGAGCCGAGGTCGCAGTCCTTCGTCAGGCCGGCCATGGCGCGGTACATGGTGGGCGCGGTAAAGCACACGGTGGCCTTGTACCGCTGGATGGTCTCGAGCAGCGTCTCGGGGGTGAGCTTCTCCACCAGCACCGTGCAAGCGCCTACGCGCATCGGGAATGCCAGCATGCCGCCCAGCCCGAAGGTGAAGGCGAGCGGCGGCGTGCCGCAGAACACGTCGTTCTTCCCCGCCGCAAGGCACGAGCGCGGGAACGCATCGCACATCGCGATCACGTCGCGGTGCAAATGCATCGTGCCCTTGGGCTTGCCGGTGGTGCCGGAAGTGAACGCGATAAGCGCCACGTCCTCGGCCGCGGTATCCACGTTGCGGAAGGTCTGCGGCTGGCGCAGGCACAGCGCGTCGATCGAGTCCGGCGCTTCGTCGTTCCAGTACTTGACGTTCTGCAGCGTCGGGCAGGCGGGCAGCGCCGCCTCGAGATCCGCGGCGAGCCGCTTGTCGCACAGCGCGTGGCTCGCCTCGGCCTTGTTGACGATCTCGGTGAGCTCCTTGGCACGCAGCAGCGGCATGGTGGCCACGCAGACGCCGCCCGCCTTCATCACCGCGAACCAGCAGGCGGCCATCATGGGGTTGTTGGGCCCGCGCAGCAGCACCCGGTTGCCGGGCTTCAGGCCCATCTCGCGCACCAGCACGTTGGCGATGCGGTTGGACTGCGCATAGAGCTCGGTATAGCTGCAGTTTCCCTCGGGCGAGCGGATCACCGGACGGTGGCCGAAGCCCCGGCTCACCATCTTGTCGAGAAGCTCGGTGGCGCAGTTCATGCTCAACGGGTAGCGGAACTCAGGGCCCTCGAGGAGGAACTCCGGCCAGAGGCTCTTCGGCGGCAGGTTGTCCAGCGCGAAGGTGTCGACGTGCGCGCTCTTCGCCTTCATT
>CAZOSA010000018.1:9076-20202 GCA_964582155.1 uncultured Enterobacteriaceae bacterium
CCAAGTGTCCACCGCACGCGACAAGGTCGCGTGCGGCGGATCGAAGAAAGGCCACTGCAGATGCGCAAAGCGGTCCATCGCTAGTCGCCCTGGAACGCCGGCTTTTTCTTTGCGGCGAAGGCCTCGTAGGCCCTCTGAAAGTCTTTCGTCTGCATGCAGATGGCCTGCGCCTGGGCTTCCATTTCGATGGCCTCGTCCAGCCCGACGTTCCACTCCTGGTGCAGCATTTTCTTGGTCACGGCGTGGGCGAAAGTCGGGCCACTCGCGAGCGACTGCGCGACCTCCATCGCCGCCGGCAGCACCGGGTCGGCAATGCGGTTGAAGAATCCCCAGGCGAGACCCTCCTCGGCGTCCATCGACCGGCCCGTATACAGAAGCTCGGACGCCCTGCCCTGCCCGATCACCCGCGGCAGCATGGCGCAGGCGCCCATGTCCGCGCCGGCGAGACCGACGCGGGCGAAGAGGAAAGCCACCTTGGCGTCGGCCTTGGCGTATCGCAAGTCGGAAAAGAGCGCGAGCAGCGCACCGGCGCCGGCGCATACGCCGTCGACGGCGGCGATCACCGGTTGCGGGCAGGCGCGCATCGCCTTCACCACGTTGCCCGTCATCCTCGTGAACGCCAGGAGTTGCGGCATCTGCATTTTCGTCAGCGGCCCGATGATTTCGTGCACGTCACCGCCGGAGCAAAAGTTGCCCCCGGCGCCCGTGAGAACAATCGCCTTCACCTCATCTGCTCTTTGCAACTGCAGGAACAGCTCGCGCAGTTCGGCGTAGGACTCGAAAGTGAGCGGGTTCTTGCGCTCGGGGCGGTTGAGCGTCAGCACGCCCACCTTGCCCTCGAGCCGCCACAGGAAATGCCTGGGCTGGATCATGCGGTTTTCTCCAGGGTGGCCTGCTTCAAGCGGGCGAGGAGCTGCATCAGCGCGTCGGCGTCCTTGCGCGTGAGGCCCGAGAGCAGCTCCACCACCCATTCCTCGTGCGCGCGCGCCATCTCGGCGAAGGCCTTGTTGCCGGCGCGCCTCAGGCGCACGCGCCAGGCGCGCCGGTCGGTCGGCTCGTCCACCCGCTCCACCAGTCCCTCCTTGACGAGCTGGTCGACGATGCCGGTGACGTTGCCGCCGGTGACCATGAGCATGCGCGAGAGCTCGTTCATCTTCAGGCCTTCCGGGTGGCGCTCGAGCTGGGACATGAGGTCGAAGCGCGGCAGCGTGATGCCGAAGCGGCTGCGCAGCTGCGAGCGCACCTGGCGCTCGATCAGCTGCGAGCAGGTGAGCAGCCGCAGCCAGAGCCGGAGCGCACGGTGGTCGTCCACCGTGGCCCGGGTTTCACGGTCCATGAGGGGAGACTTCATGAGGCCTGAATAGCTCAAGCCTAAAGTATCTGCCTGGCGCGGGCGCTTGGCAACCTCCCGCCCTTCATGCAAAAGCGCGCCACAGGAATCCGGCGCCGCCCGCCAGTACGACGGCGTCCATGAACACGGTGTGCACTTTCAGCGGGATGCGCTCGAGCAGCCGCCGCGCGATGAAAGCCCCGGGCGTGGTGCACAGGCCGATCAGCAGCCCGGCGAGCGCGAGCTGCGCGTCGAGCCGCGCCACGCCGCCGAACAGCGCCACCTTGGCCAGCCCCATGATCACCGAGACGATCGCGTCGGTCCCGATCAGTGCCGCGCCCTGCACGCCCGCGGCCATCAGCGTGGAAATCAGCAGCAGCCCCGCCCCGGTGATGGCGCCGTTGATGAAACCGAATCCCGCGCCCGCCACGGTCACCCCGCGCGCGCCCAGCGCATAGCCGGCGCGCGCGAGCCAGCGGCGCAGCGGCACGCTGAGCACGAAGAACGTGCCGAGCAGCAGCGCCACCGAGCGCGTCTGCAGCAGCGTGAAGCCGTAGGCGCCGGCGACGCAGGCCGGCAGGCCGAAAACGAGAATGCGCCTTGCGTGCGGCCAATGGATGTCGCGCCAGAAGGCGACGACGCGGCTGCCGTTGTTGAGCAGCATGCCCACCGCCATCACCGGCACCACGTTGACCACGCCGACCACCGGGGCAAGGAAGATGGGGAGCACGAGGCCGGTGCCATAGCCTGCCAGGCCGCCGAGGATCGACGCGGCGAAGGCAACGGCGCCGATCAGCGCGAGCTGCGCGGCGCCTACGTCGGCGAGCTGGAAGGCGGCGTCCAATCGAGCATCTTTTCCTGGAGGAACTGCAGCACCACCACCTCGTCGCGGCGCAGGGCGCCCCCCGGGCGCGGGCGCCGCTTGGCGCGCCTGGCCGCGACCGGCGGATGCGGCACCGTGTGCCCGAGCAGGTACGCGTGCAGCAACGCCGGGTGCACGTAGTATTTTCGGCACACCGCGCGCGTGTTGCCCAGGCGCTCGGCCACCGCGTCGACGGCGCGGATCACGTTGCGGTCCGCTTCGCGCCGGCTCGCGGCAGGGCCCATGGCGCGCAGCTCCACCGCCGCCAGCATCGTGCCGCCCCAGGTGCGGAAGTCCTTGGCGGTGACGTCGCGCTCGCTGATCTCGCGCAGGTAGGCGTTGATGTCGTCGGAGGACACCGTCTGGCGTTTCTTGTCCGCATCGAGGTACTGGAACATCTCCTGCCCGGGCAGGTCCTGGCAGCGCTGGATGATGCGCGCGAGCCGCGGATCGCTGACCGAGATCGAGTGCTCCACGCCGCTCTTGCCGCGAAAGCTGAAGCGCAGCAGGTCGCCCTCGACGCGCACGTGGCGCCGGCGCAGCGTGGTAAGGCCGTAGGACCGGTTCTCGCGCGCATATTCGTCGTTGCCGACGCGGATCAGCGTGCGATCGAGCAGCCGCACCACGGTGGCGAGCAGTTGCCGGCGGCTGAGATTTTCGGCGCGCAGGTCGTGCACCACATGCTCGCGCAGAAAGGGCAGCGCCTCGCTGAACTCCAGCATGCGGCGGAACTTCGACTGGTCGCGCGCGTCGCGATAGGACGGGTGGTAGCGGTATTGCTTGCGGCCGCGCGCATCACGCGCCGTGGCCTGGATGTGCCCGTCGGGGTCGGGGCAGATCCACACGTCGGTCCACGCCGGCGGGATGGCGAGCGAGCTCAGGCGCTTGCGAGTCGCCGTGTCGGCGATGCGCTTGCCGTCGGGCAGGTAGTAGGCCCAGCCGGTGCCGGAGCGCTTGCGCGTGATGCCGGCGAAGCCGTCGGTGACGTAGCGCAGCCCCGCGCGCGCGGCCGCCCTGCGGTGCTCGCGGGTGCGCACGGAGGCCAAAGCAGTCAGGCCTTGCGCAGGAAGTCGAAATCGCAACCGTGCTCGGCCTGCAGCACGTGGTCCATGTAGAGCTTGGCATAGCCGCGCGTGGGCGCCGCGACCGGCGGCCGCCACGCGGCCTTGCGCTTCGCCAGCTCGGCTTGCGGCACCAGCAAGTCGATGCGGCGCGCCTGCACCGACAGCCGGATGCGCTCGCCATTCCTGACCAGCGCGAGCGGTCCGCCGACCGCGGCCTCGGGCGAGACGTGCAACACGATGGTGCCGTACGCGGTGCCGCTCATCCTCGCATCCGAAATGCGCACCATGTCCTTCGCGCCGGCGCGCGCGAGCTTGGCGGGAATCGGCAGGTAACCGGCCTCCGGCATGGCGTAACCGGACTTGGGTCCCGCGTTTTGCAGCACCAGAAAATCGTCGGGCGTCACGTCGAGCGCGGGATCGTCGACGCGCGCGGCGAGGTCGTCCAGCGAGCTGAACACCACCGCGCGCCCTTCCTTCTCGAACAGTTTCGGGTCCGCCGCCGAGCGCTTGAGGATGGCGCCATTGGGCGCGAGCGAGCCGAACAGCGCCACCAGGCCGCCCTCCTTCGCCAGCGGGTCGGACAGGGGCCGCACCACCGCGCGATCCACCCAGGCGCCTTCCTCGAGCGCCAGGCGCTCGCCGAGCGTCTCGCCCGTGACCGTCATGCACTCGAGGTGCAGCAGGGGTTTGAGCTCGCGCAGCACCGCGCCCACCCCGCCCCCCGCGTAAAGGTCCGACATGTAGAACTGGCCGGTGGGCTTCAGGTCCACCAGTACCGGAGTGGAATCGGAGAGCTCGTTCAGCCGGTTGAGGTCGACCTTCACGCCGGTGCGCCCGGCGATGGCAGTGAGGTGCACGATGGCGTTGGTCGAGCCGCCGATCGCCAGCAGCACGCGCAGCGCGTTCTCCACGGATTTCGCCGTGATCACCTGCGAAGGGCGGATCGGGTTTTTAACGAGTTCCACCGCGCGCCGCCCGCTCGCCTCGGCGGCGCGCAGCCGGTCGGCGTGCACGGCGGGAATCGCCGCGCTGCCGGGCAGCGCCATGCCCAGCGCCTCGGCGATGCAGGCCATGGTGGAGGCAGTGCCCATGACCGCACAGGTGCCGGCGGTGGTGGCGAGATTGCCCTCCACCTCGTTGATTTCCGCCTGGTCCACCTTGCCTGCCCGATGCAGCGCCCAGAAGCGCCTGCAATCCGTGCACGCGCCCAGGCGCTCGCCGTGGAACGAGGTCGGCATCATCGGCCCGGCGAGCAGCTGCACCGCCGGCACGTCGGCGCTCACCGCGCCCATCAGCTGCGCGGGCACCGTCTTGTCGCAGCCGCCGACCAGCACCACCGCGTCCATCGGCTGCGCGCGGATCATTTCCTCGATGTCCATCGACATGAGATTGCGGAACATCATCGAGGTGGGGCTGAGGAACACTTCGCCCAGGGACACGGTGGGAAACTCGATGGGAAGCCCCCCCGCGGCGAGCACCCCGCGCTTCACCGCGTCGATCAGCTCGGGAAAATGCCGGTGGCAGTTGTTGAAGCCGCTTTTCGAGTCGGCGATGCCGACCACCGGGCGCGAGAGCATCTCGGCCGAGTAGCCCATGCTCTTGGCGAACGAGCGGCGCAGGTAGAGCGAGAACCCCGCGTCGCCGTAGTTTGTGAGCCCGCGGGCAAGACCGATTTTCTTTTCCATGGCGCAGGATTCTAGCCTCAAGCGCCCAGGCGCGAGGCGGCCTAGGCAGCGCTGGCGCAATACTCCGAGAAGATGCCGAGCACCACGTTGCGAGCGACGCCGGCGAATCCCGCCGCCGCCATCGTCGCCATGATGCGCCCGGGAGGCGCGCAGACTTCGATGGTGTCCCAGTAATAGCGGTAAAGCGTCGGCGTATCCTGGCTGCGCGCCACCAGGCGCGTGAGCGCCGGCAATACCCCGCGCAGGTAGGCCTTCAGCACTGCCGTCGCCACGCGCCCTTCGGGCCGCGTGATCTCGAGCACCATCAGGCGGCCGCCGGGCTTCAACACGCGCCGGAACTCGCCGAACACCGTTTGCAGGTCCGTCAGGTGGCGCAGCGCATAGCCGAGGCACAGGAAATCGAAGGATTCATCCGCAAACGGCAGCGCTTCGGCGCGGCCGCCGGCCAGCGCCAGGCCGCGCGCTGCCGATTGCGCCATCATGCCCGCACTCGGATCGACGCCGACCACGCTGCCGCGATCGCCGACGATGCGCAGGGCCTCCCGGGCAACCAGTCCCGTGCCCACCGCCACGTCGAGCATGCGCAGGCCCGGCGCAAGGCCGCCGCGCAGCAAGGCCTGGCGCCGGTAGCGGGGCCCTGAGCCGAAGGCGAACAGCCGGTCGACGCGGTCGTAGTCGGGCGCGCTCGAATCGAACATGTGGCGCGTGAAGCGCCGCTTGCCCTCGGCATCCGCGTAATACTCCGGCATTGCCGGCAGGGGCGCGTGGGCGGGCGTGCTCTCGATGGGCGATCGGTCCGGCACCGCACCGATGGTAGTCCGTTTCGCACCGGCACAGTGGTAGAGTTTTCGCAAGCCCTTCCAGGAGATCGCCATGCCCGCCGCCAAGCCCCCGCCCACCACCATCAGCGCGGCGCAGGTCGCCAAGCAAGTCTACGAGGAGCGCGGCGCATGAACATCGGCTTCATCGGCCTGGGCTTGATGGGCATGCCGATGGCGGCGAGCCTGGTGCGCGCGGGACACGCGCTTAAAGTTCACGATCTGCGCAAGGTCGAGGTGAGCGGCGCGGCGTGGGCCGATGCGCCGGGCGCCGCTGTTGCGCACGCGCAGGTCGTGTTCACTTCGCTTCCCGGGCCGGCCGAATTCGAGGCCGTCGCCAAGCAAATGGCCGAATCGCTGCGGCGCGGTTCAGTCTGGTTCGACCTGACGACCAACTCCCCGGCCAGCGTGCGCCGGCTGCACGGCGAGATGCTTGCACGCGGCGTCCAGCTGCTCGACGCGCCCGTGAGCGGCGGGCCGGCGGGCGCGAAAAGCGGCAAACTCGCGCTGTGGGTCGGCGGCGACCAGGCTGCATTCGAGCGCCACCGCGAGGTGCTGCGCGCAATCGGCGACCAGCCGATTTACGTCGGACCGATCGGCGCCGGCTCGGTAGCCAAGCTGGCGCACAACTGCGCCAGCTTCACCGTGCAGACCGCGCTTGCCGAGATCTTCACGCTCGGGGTGAAGGCGGGTGTCGAGCCGCTCGCGCTGTTCAAGGCGCTGCGCCAGGGCGCCACCGGGCGCAAGCGCACCTTCGACCGTCTCGCCGAGCAGTTCCTGCCCGGCAAGTACGAGCCGGCCGGGTTCGCGCTGCGCCTCGCGCACAAGGACCTGGGCCTGGCGCTGGAATTGGCGCGCGAGGTCGGCGTGCCGATGCAGGTGGCGCAGCTGGCGATGGCGGAGTTCGAGGAAGCGCTGCGCCGCGGCTGGGGCGAGCGCGACTCGCGCGCCACGATGCTGCTGCAGGAGGAGCGCGCCGGCGTGGCGCCGCGCGTGCCGGCGGAAAAACTGCGCGAAGTGCTGGACTAGCCGCGCCTCAGAATCGGTAGCGCAGCTCCACTCCCGATTCGCGCGTCCAGTTCTCGGGCTCCCAGCCGATGAAGCCCGCGCCGATGGGCTGGATCTCCGAGTCCTTGATCTGCCAGTAGTTCATCCATGGGCCGAAGGACCAGCGCCGGCCTTCGAACATCAGCTGCGCGCGGTAGCCGCGCCCGCGCCGCTGCCAGTTGGTGGCATCGTTGAACCCCAGACCGGTATCGGACAGGTAGCTGTGTTGCGCGCCCTTGAGGAAACCGTCGTACTCGATCTGCGGCGCCAGCACCCAGTGCTCGCCGAGCAGCACGCGCAGCGTGATGCCCAACGGCACGTAGAAATAGTTCGACTCGCGCTGGTAGCCGATCGCGCCGGTGGAAGTGACGCCCCGAAGATCGTTGTACAGGTAGCGCATGCCAAAGCCCACGTAGGGCGACCAGGCAACCTTGCCGGCGCGGAAGTCCCGCCCCGCCAGCGCCCGAACCTCGATCAGCTGGTCGGGTACGCCATCCAGCGTGCCCGAGCCCACGTAGTCCAGTTCGCCGTAGGAGTAACGCAGCTCGAAGCGCATGTAGTTGCGCCTTTCACTGGCGACGGTGTAGGCGCCTGTCGCGCCGACCCGGTCCCCTGTCAGCGACATCAGTCTCGGCTCTTCGTAGCGGTAGCGCGCCAACTGGCCGCCTACCTCCCAGCCGCCGCGCGTGGCGAGCGGGTCGCGGCGCGGTTCCATTTGCCCAATCGCCACCGCGCCCCAGCCCGCGGCCAGGAGCCCGACCAGCATTGCTGTCGTGCGCATGCAAGTAATATAGCAAGAGGAGGAGGAGAGCGCCATGCGATTGCATTCCCGGCTGCGCTTCGCGCCGGCCCAGGTCAAGGTCGAGAACCGCCCGGACGGCGCCATTTTGCTGCGCTCGCCGCAGCCGCTCAAGCCTTACGCGCGCGCGGTCGGCGACTGGCTGCTGCACTGGTACGAGCATGCGCCGGATCGCACGTTCCTCGCCGAACGCAAGGGCGACGGCTGGCGGCGCGTGTCGTACCGCGACGCGTTGTCGGATGCGCGCCGCATCGGGCAGGCCCTTCTCAACATGGGGCTGGAGGCGGACAAACCGGTTGCGATCCTGTCCGACAACGGCATCGATCACGCGCTGCTCGCGCTCGGCGCGATGCACGTCGGCGTGCCCGTCGCGCCCATCTCGCCCGCGTACTCGCTGATGTCGAAGGATTTCGCCAAGCTGAAGCACATCTTCGATCTGCTCAAGCCGGGCCTGGTGTTCGCCGCCGACGCGCAGAAGTTCGGGCCGGCCCTTGCGGCTGTCGGCGCGACCTCGATCCCGGTGTCCAGGCTCCTCGAGACCAATCCCGGCTCGTCCCTGGAGGTCGCATTCTCGCGCCTTACTGCCGATACGGTGGCGAAGATCCTGTTCACTTCCGGCTCGACCGGGGTGCCCAAAGGCGTCATCAACACGCACCGCATGCTGTGCGCCAATCAGCAGATGCTTGCGCAAGTCTGGCCGTTTCTCGAGGACAAGGTGCAGACGATTGTCGACTGGTTGCCCTGGAACCACACTTTCGGCGGCAATTTCTGCTTCAACCTGATGCTGCGCAATGGCGGCACCCTGTACATCGACGGCGGCAAGCCCGCGCCCGGCCTGGTCGATGTCACGGCGAAAAACCTGAAGGAGATCTCCCCGACCCTGTATTTCAACGTGCCGCGCGGCTTCGACCTGCTGCTGCCGTTGCTCGAGAACGACGCCGCGCTACGCCGCAATTTCTTTCGCGATCTCGATCTGGTGTTCTACGCCGCAGCGGCGCTGCCGCAGAACCTGTGGGAGCGGCTGGAGGCGATGGCCGTCGCCGAGAAGGGCGGCGAGCTGGCGATGATCTCCTCCTGGGGCTCGACCGAGACGGCGCCCTCCGCGGCGGCGGTACACTACCCCATCGAACGTGCGGGCGTCATCGGCCTGCCCAACCCGGGCTGCGAGCTCAAGCTGGTGCCCGCCGCCGGCAAGCTCGAAGTGCGCGTGCGCGGCCCCAACGTGACCCCCGGCTATTTCCGGCGCGAGGACCTGACGCGCGCCGCCTTCGACGAGGAGGGCTTCTATCGCATCGGCGACGCGATGAAATTCGCCGACCCGGCCGTGCCGGAAAAAGGCCTGGTGTTCGACGGGCGCGTCGCCGAGGACTTCAAACTCTCGAGCGGCACCTGGGTGCACGTGGGCGCGGTGCGAGTGAGGCTGATCGCCGCGGGCGACCCGCTGATCCAGGACGCAGTGATCACCGGGCACGACCGCGACGAAGTGGGTGCGCTCGTCTTTCTTGGCCCGGCGGCGATGGACATGGCGCCCGAGGCCGTGCGCTCGAAGATCGCGGGCGCGCTCAAGGCGCTTGCCGCCGAGGGCGGCAGCTCGATGCACCCCGTGCGCGCCCTGGTGATGGCCGAGCCGCCCTCGATCGACGCCAACGAGATCACCGACAAGGGCTACCTCAACCAGCGCGCGGTGCTCGAGCGGCGCGCGGCGCTGGTGGAGAAACTCTACGGGGTTCCCGCTTGTGCCGGCGTGATCAGCTGAACTCGGCCCGCAGCAGCTTCGCGGCCTCCACCATGGCCTTCATTTTTCCGAAGGCGACATCCCGCGGCAGGTACTTCATGCCGCAATCGGGCGCCAGGACCACGTTTTCCCTGGCCACGTAGGGCAATGCGCGCTTGATGCGCGCCACGATCGTTTGCGGCGTTTCGATCTTCATGTCGTTGAGATCGAGGCAGCCGATCAGGATCTGCTTGCCCCCCAGGGACGACAGGACGGAACAATCGAGTTTCGGCTGGGCGGCCTCGATCGATACCTGGTGGCAGGAACAGCCGGCGAATTCGGGCAGGAACGAATAGCCCGAAGGTTTCTGGTGAATCACCGCGGCGTAGCCGAAGCAGATATGCACCGCGGTCGTGCCGGTGATTCCCTCGAGCGCGCGGTTGAGCGCCTGCAGTCCGTACTGGCGGGCTTTCTCCGGCCGCGCCTGCATCCAGGGTTCGTCGATCTGCACCACGTCGGCGCCCGCGGCGAACAGGTCGCGGATTTCCTCGTTCACCGCCACGGCGTAGTCCATCGCCGCCGCTTCGCCGCTCCTGTAATAAAGGTGCTGCGCCTGTTCGCTCATGGTAAAGGGGCCCGGCACGGTGATCTTGGTCTTGCGGGCCGTGTGCTTTTTCAGGAACAGCAAGTCCTCCACCTCCACGGGGTGCATGCGCCGGATCCTGCCGATCACGCGCGGCACCTGGATCGGATGCCCGGAACGGTCGGTGGCGTTACCTGGATTTTCCTGGTCGACGCCTTCGAGCGCGGTGGCGAAGCGGTTGGAATAGCTCTCGCGCCGGATCTCGCCGTCGGTGACGATGTCGATGCCCGCCTCCTCCTGCGCCCGGATCGCCAGCCGCGTGGCGTCGTCCTGCGCCTCGGCAAGCCAGGGTTCGGGAATTCGCCAGAGCTCTTTCGCGCGCATCCGGGGCGGAAAGCGCTTGGAGAGCTTGTCCCGGTCGATCAGCCAGTCGGGCTGCGGATAGCTGCCGACCAGGGTGGTGGGAAACAGCATCGGTCGCCCCTCCTAGTTGAGCGTAATTCGTATGACGCATCGTTTTGATTTGCAATATGATATCCGGACTTCGCGCTTCAGCCCCGTCACTTTTCCCCACGAGGAGGAAACCCTTGAAAACACATGGCTGGCTGGTGCTTGCCGCCGCCGCATTCGTTCCGGTCCACGCCGTCGCGCAGGAGCTCACGCTGCGCGTGGTGAGCGCCTTCGCCGAGAACACGACTTACGTGAAGAACCTCGAACCGATGATGAAGAAGCTCAACGCCGAGGGCAAAGGCGTGCTGCAGCTCAATTTCATCGGCGGGCCGAAGGCGATGCCGCCGTTCGAGGTCGGCAACGCCGTACGCACCGGGGTAGTGGACATCGGCATGACCACCGGCGCGTTCTACACCAACATCATGCCGGAGGCAGACGCGCTCAAGCTGACCCAGATGACCACGCCGGAGCTGCGCAAGAACGGCGCCGTCGACCTGATCAACAAGGTCTGGAACGACAAGGCCAACATGCAGTACCTGGCCCGCGTCATCGATTTCACGCCGTTCCACCTCTACCTGACGAAGAAGATCGACAAGCCCGACCTCACGGGCCTGAAGATCCGCATCACGCCGGTGTACCGCGACTTCTTCCAGGCGCTGGGGGCCACCGTGGTGCAAACCGCGCCGGGCGAGGTGTACACCGCGCTCGAGCGCGGCGTCGTGGACGGCTACGGCTGGCCGATCAACGGCATCTTCGACTTCAACTGGCAGGAGA
>CAZOSA010000019.1:0-4574 GCA_964582155.1 uncultured Enterobacteriaceae bacterium
CGTCTTCCTTTTCCTGGGCGATCAGGATGTAGACGTCGAGCTCGGGGCGAAAGCGCGTGATGCGCTGTACGAATTCGAGCGCCGAAACCTGCAGTTTCCTGGAGCCGTTTTTCTTGCCGAGGGTGTACAGGGTGTCATCGACCACCACCGCCTGGATGTCACCGTCCGACTCGATCGCGGCGAGCGCCTCCTTGGCGGTGGTGACCCCGGTAAAGGTGACGCCGAGCGGGTTATCCAGACTGCGTGCCGCCGCGTTCAGTCCCTTGATGAATTCGCGCAGGACCAAGTGCTCGTCGTTGATGACGAGGATACGGCTGACCGGCTTGGCCATCAGGGCCGCAAGTATAATCCCGCATGCTCGAGGCTGCGGTCGCCGAACCGCAATGAAACCCTTACTGCATCGCCTTGATGGCCTGCGCGAGCCGGCTCTTGTGTCGCGCGGCGGCGTTTCGGTGCAGTACGCCTTTGGCGCCAATGCGGTCGATGACGGGTCGCGATTTTTCGAGCGCGGCAGCGGCGGCAGCCTTGTTGCCGGCGACGATCGCTTTTCTCACGTTCTTGATCGCGGTGCGCACTTCGGTGCGCAGGGTGAAGTTGTGCGCGCGGCGCTGGACCGCCTGCCGGGCGGATTTGCGCGAGGATTTGATATTGGCCATGGCCTTGATCCGGTTGCGAAAAAGGGGCGGATTCTAGCATGAACCTCCTGCGCGCCCTGGCCACCGTGAGCAGCATGACGTTTGTTTCGCGCGCGCTGGGCTACGTGCGCGATTTCTTTATTGCGCGCATGTTCGGCGCCGGCCTCGCCACCGACGCCTTCTTCGTTGCCTTCCGCATCCCGAACCTGCTGCGCCGCATGTTCGCGGAAGGCGCGTTCTCGCAGGCCTTCGTGCCCATCCTGTCGGAATACCGCAACCGTCAGTCGCCCGAGGACACGCGCACCCTGGTCGACTGCGTGGCGACGCTGCTCGGCTTGGCGCTGGTCGTCGCCGCGGCGCTTGGCATGCTTGCCGCGCCGCTCATCGTCTACGTTTCGGCGCCCGGGTTCGCCGCGGATCCGGGAAAGTTCGAACTCACGGTAAGTCTGCTGCGCATTACCTTTCCCTACATCCTGTTCATCTCGCTGGTGGCCCTTGCCGCGGGCGTGCTCAACACCTGGAGCCGCTTCGCGGTGCCGGCGTTCACGCCGGTGCTGCTCAACGTGTCCTTCATCGTCGCGGCGGCGTTCTTTGCCGAGCGCTTCGACCCGCCGGTGCTGGCGCTCGCCTGGGCGGTGTTTGCCGGCGGCGCGCTGCAGCTCGCGCTGCAGCTGCCGTTCCTGGCGCGCATCGGCATGCTGCCGCGCTGGCGGCTGAATCTGCGCCATCCCGGGGTGACGCGGGTGCTCAAGCTCATGGTGCCCGCCTTGTTCGGCGTGTCGGTGAGCCAGATCTCGCTGCTCATCAACACCATCTTCGCCTCGTTCCTGATTTCGGGCAGCGTATCCTGGCTGTACTACGCGGACCGGCTCATGGAGTTCCCGGCCGGGATGCTGGGCGTCGCCGTCGGCACCATCCTCCTTCCCAGTCTCTCGCGCCACCATGCCAGCGGCGCCGATGAGGAGTACGGCAAGCTGCTCGATTGGGGACTGCGCATCACGCTGTTGCTGGCGCTTCCGGCGGCCGCAGCGCTGGCGGTGCTCGCAATGCCGCTGATTACGACGCTGTTCCATTACGGCCGATTCACGGCGCAGGACGTGTGGATGACGCGCCAGGCGCTCATGGCCTACAGCCTGGGGCTGGTCGGCATGATCCTGGTGAAGATCCTGGCGCCCGGTTTCTACGCGCGCCAGAATGTGGTCACGCCAGTGAAGATCGGCGTAGTGACGCTGGTCGCGACGCAGCTCATGAACCTCGCTTTCATCGTGCCGCTCAAGCACGCCGGGCTCGCGCTGGCGATCGGCCTGGGCGCCTGCCTGAATGCCGCATTGCTTTACCGGTACCTGCGCCGCCAGGGTATCTACGCGCCGCAGCCGGGCTGGACCGGATTCGTCGCCAGGCTGGCGCTCGCGGTGGGCGCCATGGCCGCGTTGCTCTACGCCGTGATGGGACCGAGCGCGTGGTGGCTGCAGGCCGCCTGGCAGCACAAGGTCGCGGCGACCTGCGGCCTGGTGCTGCTCGGCGCCGGAACGTACGGCGCATTGCTGCTCGCACTGGGTTTCCGGTGGCGCGACCTGGCGCGCCGCGAGGCGGGGTGATGGCGCCGGCGGACCCGTTTGCGGAATTAATGGCGCGCGACGAGGCCGAGATCGACCTGGGGCGCGCCTGCCTGCTGATCGCGCGGGACGCCTATCCCGCGCTGGACGTGGAAGGCTACCTCGGCGAGATCGAGCGGCTTGCGGCGCGCCTGAAAGGGCGGCTGCCGCAGGGCGGAGGCGCCGAGGAGCGCGTCATCGCGCTCAACCAGTTCCTGTTCGACGACCTGGGTTTCAGCGGCAACGCCGACGCCTACTATGACCCGCGCAACAGCTACCTGAACGAGGTGCTTGACCGCCGTACCGGCATACCGATCACCTTGTCCGTGCTCTACCTCGAGATCGGGCGCCGCGTGGGCCTGGCGCTGCATGGCGTATCGTTTCCCGGGCACTTCCTGGTGCGGCTGAGGCTGCGCGGGGCGATGCTGGTACTGGACCCGTTCGCCGGCGGCGTTCCGCAATCCGAGGCCGACCTGCGCGAACGGCTGCGCCGGGTCATCCCGCCGGAGGCGACCGGCCGCGTGCCGGTGAAGGACCTGCCGCTCGACCAGTTCCTAGAGCCCGCGGGCAAGCGCCAGATCCTCGCGCGGCTGCTGCGCAATCTCAAAGGCATCTACCGGGACACCGACCAGCCGCAGCGCCTGCTGGAGGTGCTGAACCGCATGCTGGTGGTTGCGCCCGATGCGCACGGCGAGCTGCGCGAGCGCGGCCTGCTGTACCAGCGGCTGGAGTGCTACCGCGCGGCGCTGAAAGACTTGCGGGATTACTCGACACTGGAACCGGACGCGCCGGACCTCGAGGACGTGCGTGTGAAGTTGGTGGAGCTGGGCGCCCTGTGCGCGCGCCTGAATTGAGGCGCTAGGCCGCGGCCCGTCGCCCGGTGACGCCTGCCACGGCGCGCATCTCGAGCGCGCGCTTTTGCACGGCGGCGTGCAGCCCGGGCTTGTAGCCCAGCGCGAACAGCACCTCCGCGGCGAGGAAGATGGGCGCCACGAAGATCTGCAGGAAGTTGTCCACCAGCGCGGGCTTGCGCCCCTCCCAGGCGTGCCCGATCAGCTGGATCACCCAACCGCCGCCGAAAAACACCAGGAACCAGGCGAACCCGATGCCGATCGGCTGCACCGACACCATGTCCGCGAGGTGCAACAGCACTGCGTTGGTGACCAGCATGGCGAGCGCGAGCGGCACATCGAGCAGGAAATACCAGACCATCACCACCGCGGCGAGCAGCATCGCCGCGGTGAGCGTGACGCCGCCGATATCGAGGCGCGCCCAACCCAGCGCGACGAACAGCCCGAAGATGATCATCGGCACGCCGATGAAGTGCGTCGCCTTGTTGCGGCGGTCCTGGTGATACGCCGCGTAAAAGCTCATCTGCTGTTCGAGGGTCTGCATCGAAGTCTCCCTGAAAGACGCTATAATTCAGTATTTTACACGCGGATGCAGGTCACGCACGGTTCCATCGCGCCGGGGGGCAGCCGGCAGGCGATCACAATTGGAAATTTCGACGGCGTGCACCTCGGGCATCAGGCGATGCTCGAGCGCACGGTGTCGCGCGCGCGCGCCCTGCAGTTGCCTTCCTGTGTGCTGACCTTCGAGCCGCACCCGCGCGAGTTTTTCGCGCCGGCGACGGCCCCGGCACGGCTCACGCGCCTGCGCGACAAGCTGGAGCTGATGGCGTGCGCGGGCGTGAGCCGGGTGCACGTGGCGCGATTCGACGCACGGCTTGCCGCACTCAGCGCCGAACGCTTTGTCGAGGAAATCGTGGCGCGCGGTTTGCGCACCGCCTGGCTGCTGGTGGGGCGCGATTTCCGCTTCGGCGCCAGGAGGACGGGCGACTTCGCGCTGCTCGAGAAAATGGCGGCACGCCACGGGTTCGAGTTGGAGGCGATGCCGGATGTTTCGCTGCAGGGCGAGCGCGTATCGAGCTCGGCGGTGCGCGCGGCGCTTGCCGCCGGCGACCTGGGGCGCGCGCAGCAACTGTTGGGCAGGCACTATGCGATCAGCGGGCGGGTGGTGCAGGGAACGAAGCTGGGGCGCGAACTCGGCTTCCCGACGGCCAATATCCGGCTGCAGCGCAATCCGCCGCTCGCCGGGATCTTCGTCGTCGAGGTGCCGGGGGTCGGCGCCGGCGTCGCGAGCGTGGGGACGCGGCCGACGGTGAACCCAAGCGCGTCCCCGCTGCTCGAAGTGCACTTGTTGGACTACAGCGGTGATCTATATCGCCGGCACCTGCAGGTGAGATTCCTGCAGAAGCTGCGCGACGAGGAGAAGTTCGACGGCGTGCCGGCGTTGCGCGCGGCGATCGCGCGCGATGCGGCACAGGCCAGAACCCATTTTGCGA
>CAZOSA010000019.1:4674-13314 GCA_964582155.1 uncultured Enterobacteriaceae bacterium
AGCCGCAATGGGTGAAGCAATGGCAGGACAAGGGCGTGTACCAGCGCCTGCGCGAGGTGTCCACGGGGCGCCCGAAGTTCGTGCTGCACGACGGGCCGCCGTACGCCAACGGCGACATCCACATCGGTACCGCCGTCAACAAGATTCTGAAGGACATCGTGGTGAAGTCGAAATCGCTCGCCGGGTTCGACGCGCCCTACGTCCCGGGCTGGGACTGCCATGGCATGCCGATCGAGGTGCAGATCGAGAAACAGTACGGTCGCAACCTGCCCACCGACGAGACGCTGCGCCTGTGCCGCGCGTATGCGGCCGAACAGATCGAGCGCCAGAAGGCCGATTTCCGGCGCCTGGGCGTGCTCGGCGACTGGGACGACCCCTACGCCACGATGGCGCCGCGCAACGAGGCCGACGAGATGCGCGTGCTCGGCCGTATCCTGGAGAAGGGTTACGTGTACCGCGGCCTGAAGCCCGTCAACTGGTGCTTCGACTGCGGCTCGGCGCTCGCCGAAGCCGAAATCGAATACGAGGACCGCAAGGACCCGGCCGTGGATGTCGGCTTCGCTGTCGCCGAGCCGGACAAAGTGGCCAAGGCATTCGGCATGGGGCGGCTGCCCGCGAAGCCCGGTTACGCCGTGATCTGGACCACCACGCCGTGGACGCTGCCCGCCAACCAGGCGTTGAACGTGCATCCCGAGTTCACCTACCACCTGGTGGACACCGAAAAGGGACTGTTGATCCTGGCCGCCGAATTGCAGGAGGCCTGCCTCGCCCGTTTCAAGCTCTCCGGAAAATCGCTTGCCGCATGCAAAGGCATCGCGCTCGAGAACATCCGCTTCCGGCATCCCTTCTACGACCGCACCGCACCGATCTACCTGGGCGAATACGTGACGCTCGATACCGGCACCGGCATCGTGCATTCGGCGCCCGCCTACGGCGTCGAAGACTTCGACTCCTGCCGCCGCTACGGCATGCAGGACGAAGAGATCCTCAACCCGGTGATGGGCGACGGGAAATTCGCGCCTTCGCTGCCGCTGTTCGGCGGCGAGTCGATCTGGGACGCCAATGGCAGGATCGTCGAGACGCTAGCCGAGCGCGGCATGCTGTTTGCCAAGGAGAACATAACGCACAGCTACATGCACTGCTGGCGGCACAAGACGCCGGTGATCCTGCGCGCCACGACGCAGTGGTTTGCCGGCATGGAGCAGGTGCCCGGCTACCGCGGCACCAAGCCGCGGGAAACTCTGCGCGCGGTTGCTTTGCGCGGAATCGAAGAGACAAAGTTCTTCCCGGCCTGGGGCCAGGCGCGGCTGCACGGCATGATCGCCAACCGCCCGGACTGGACCCTGTCGCGCCAGCGGCAGTGGGGCACGCCGATGCCCTTGTTCATGCACAAGGAGACGGGCGAACCGCACCCGCGCACGCTCGAACTGCTCGAGGAGGTCGCCAAGCGCGTGGCAAAGGACGGCATCGAGGCCTGGCACAGACTGAAGATCGAGGAACTGCTCGGCGCCGAGGCACCGCAGTACGAGAAGGGCCGCGACACACTCGATGTCTGGTTCGATTCCGGCTCCACGCACCAGACCGTGCTGCGCGGTTCGCATCCGGCTCTCGGCTTCCCGGCCGACATGTACCTCGAAGGATCGGACCAGCATCGCGGCTGGTTCCATTCCTCGCTGCTGGTGTCCAGCATGCTCAACGGCACGCCGCCCTACAGGTCGCTGCTCACGCACGGCTTCGTGGTGGACGGCGAAGGCCGCAAGATGTCGAAATCGAAGGGCAACACTGTTGCGCCGCAGCAAGTGTCGAGCACGCTCGGCGCCGAGATCCTGCGGCTGTGGGTCGCCTCGACCGACTACTCGGGCGAACTGTCGATCTCGAACGAGATCCTGAAGCGGGTGGTGGAAAGCTACCGGCGCATCCGCAACACGCTGCGCTTCCTGCTCGCCAACACTTCGGACTTCGACGCGGCCAAGGACACGGTGCCCGTGGCGCAGATGGTGGAGATCGACCGCTACGCGCTGGCGCTCGCGGCGCGCCTGCAAAAGGACGTCAAGCAGGACTACGAGGGCTACCAGTTCCATCTGGTCGCGCAGAAACTTCAGGCGTTCTGTTCGGAGGATCTGGGCGCGTTCTACCTCGACATCCTGAAGGACCGGCTCTATACCTGCGGCGCAGGATCGCTCGCGCGCCGCTCCGCGCAGACCGCACTGTGGCATATCGCGCAGTGTCTGGTGCGCCTGATGGCGCCGATCCTGAGCTTCACGGCGGAAGAAGCGTGGCAGGTGCTCGTCGGCAGGGATCAGGCCAGCGTTTTCGAGCAGACGTATCACGCGCTCCCGGATGCCGGGATGGACGACGCGGCCCGCGCCACATGGGAAGATATTCGCCAGGTCCGCGACATCGTCGCCAAGAAGATCGAGGAGAAGCGCGAGTTGAAGCAGATTGGTTCCTCGTTGGCGGCCGAGCTTGATATCCAGGCGGCGGGCGCGACCTACGACGCATTGGCGCGGCTCGGCGAGGAGCTTCGATTCGTGTTCATCACGTCACGCGCGACCGTGCACCGTGTCGCGGCAATGGGGCTGGGCGTCCTGGTCAAGGCAAGCGAACACCCCAAGTGCGAGCGCTGCTGGCACTACCGGGCGGACGTGAATACGGCCGGGTTGTGCGGCCGCTGCGAGATGAATATGCACGGCGGCGGCGAGCGGCGGGCGCATGCCTAAGGCGGCGTTCTGGTACCTGGTAGCCGCGCTCGTCGTCGCCGCCGACCGGCTCACCAAGTGGCTGATGCTCGGCTGGCTGCGCCCGGGCGAGTCCTACGAGGTCACCGGTTTTCTCAACCTCGTGCTGGTGTATAACCGCGGCGCGGCATTCAGCTTCCTCGCCGACGCGCCGGGCTGGCAGCGTCCGTTCTTCATCGCCGTGGCGCTGATCGCATCCGCGATCGTCAGCTGGATGCTGTGGCGCAGCCCGGGACGGCGCCTGCTGTGCTTCGGCCTGGCGCTGATCCTGGGCGGAGCGCTGGGCAACCTGTGGGATCGCGTGGCCTGGGGCGCCGTGGCGGATTTTGTCGATGTGCACGCGTTCGGCTGGCACTGGCCTGCGTTCAATGTCGCCGATTCCGCAATCACGGTTGGTGCAGGCATCCTGATCGCGGATAGTTTCAGGCGCAGGGAATAGAATGCAGGATATGGACGTCCTGCTTGCGAACCCGCGCGGCTTTTGCGCCGGCGTCGAGCGCGCCATCGACATCGTCGAGCGCGCGCTCGAGATGCACGGGGCGCCGATCTACGTGCGCCATGAAATCGTGCACAACAAGTATGTGGTCGACGACCTGCGCAAGAAAGGCGCCGTATTCGTCGAGGAGCTGGACGAGGTGCCGGTCGGCGCCACTGTCGTTTTCAGCGCGCACGGCGTGCCCAAGTCGGTGCGCAGCGACGCCGCGGCGCGCGGCCTGAAGGTGTTCGACGCGACCTGCCCGCTGGTCACCAAGGTGCACGTCGAGGTGTCGAAGATGCTGCGCGAGGGCTACCAGATCGTGATGATCGGACACCGCGGGCATCCGGAAGCCGAGGGCACCATGGGCCAGTCGGCCAGCGGCATGCACCTGGTGGAGACGCTCGAGGACGTGGCGAGGATCGCCGTGCAGCCTGACGCCAGGCTGGCCTACGTGACGCAGACCACGCTCTCGGTGGACGATACCCAGGTGATCGTGGCGGCGCTGAAAGCACGCTTTGCGCAGATCCGCGGCCCGAAGAAGGACGATATCTGCTACGCCACGCAGAACCGCCAGGATGCGGTGAAATTCATGACGCCGCGCTGCGACGTGGTGATCGTGGTGGGCTCGCCGAACAGCTCCAACTCCAACCGCCTGCGCGAGGTGGCCGAACACATGGGCGCCGAAGCCTACATGGTGGACACCGCGGCCGACCTGAAGCCCGAGTGGATCGCGGGCAAGCGGCGCGTGGGCGTCACCGCCGGCGCTTCGGCGCCCGAGGTGCTGGTGGACGAACTGGTGGCGCGGCTCAAGGCGCTGGGCGCCGGCAGCGTGCGACAACTCGACGGCGTCACCGAGCGCGTGGTGTTCACGCTGCCGCGGGAGCTGGCGCGGCGTTAGCGGCGTCCCGGCGGGGCCGGTGGCGGCGGTGAATCGAACGTAACCTCGATCGTCATCTGCACCTTGACAGGCTTGCCGTTCTTGAGGCCCGGGGAGAAACGGGCAGCGCGGAAAGCGCGCTGCGCGGGCTCTTCGAAATAGCGCGGGGAATCGGCGTGCAGCGTCAGCACCCGCTCGACGGCGCCCGACTCGTCGATGAAAAGTTGCAGCCGGACTTTCCCCGCCAGGAAACGGCGCGCGGCCGCCTCCGGGTACTCGGGTTGGGTGCGGGTCATGATGCCGGGTTTCACGTCGAGCTCGCGCGTGCTGTAGTAGCGCGATTGAAGTGGCGGGGTCCGGTCAGCTGCCGGCCGGGCTGAGGCAGCGGCGGGCGCCGCCTCAAGGGGCACGCCCAGTCCGGAAACCAGGAGGGCGAGCAGCGCCGCGGCAGCCGCGAACGCCGCGGCGAACCGCGGCGTCAGCATCCGCGTGCGCGCCTGCGCCTCATTCGACGAACAGCTCACGCCACGTCACCCGTCTGCCCTGGATGTTCGACGGCGCCACAGGGGTGTCCTGCGTCAACTGCTGGTTGTCCGCGGTGGTGACGATCGTTTTCACGACGCCGCCGGGCAGCTGCACCACGTTGATGCCCACCACCAGCGAGCCCGAGATCTTGGTGCTCACCATGTTGCCGGTCGCCCCGGCCACGTAGCCGCCGGTCCGGTAGTCGAAGAAGTTGACCCAGCCGAATCCGCCCGCGACACAGGTGTCGCTGCTCGGCACGTTGGAGGGCACGACCAGCGTACCGAGCTGCAGCACCGGATCCACGTTGACGCGCTCGGAAGGAGCGCCGGCGGTGCCGCCGTCCGGCAGGTCGACGAACCAGCCGAAGTTCGTGGTGAAATCCACGGCCTGCGGAGCGGTCACGGTGCGTGTCGTGCCCGAGACGACGAGGTCCTGGCGCACGAAGCCGGTGATCACGTTGGACGCGTCGCGCATCATGTCGAGTACCGCCGGCGACACCCGCGCGAGGTTCACGTCGTCCCGGATGGCGTACACGCTCTGGCGCTGCTCGGTGAACTTGTCGGTGAGGCCGAGGAATTTTCCGGTCGCCACGTAGATCACGCGCTGGCCGTTCACCTCGCCGAGTTCCGGGCGGGTGGTGACCGGCTGCGGGGACCCGAGCGGATCCACCAGCGTCGCGAGCAGCGTCAGCGAACCCGCGGGCACGTCGTCCAACGGATCCGCGACCACGTTCGTCACGTTCTCGAGCTGGAAGCGCCACAGGTTGCCCAGCAAGTCCCCGCCATAGATCGTGCGCACGGTGTTGTTGGTGGTGGAATCGTTCACCCAGCCGTTGATCCGCGACAGCCCGCTCGGCGTGGTCGTGTCGCCCGCCGGCGTGGAAATGCGCTGCAGGATCCTGCCGGTCTCCGCGTCGACGATGTACAGGTGGCCCTTGCCGTCCCCGGGGCTGATGTTGTTGTGGCCCGAGGTGACGATGACCACCCACTTTCCGTCCGTGGCGCGCTTGGCCACGATCGGGTTGCCGAAGGAATAGCCGATATTGCAGTCTTCCGTCTGCGTGCCGTCGACCGCGCCGTCGCTGGCGATGCAGGCCGTTCCGGTGCCGCCCTTGAGCTCCCACAGACCCTTGGGATTTTGCGGATCGGTGATGTCGAGCGCGTAGTAGCCGCGCCCGCCGGCGTTGAGGCCGCCCACCAGGATCGTCTTCCAGTTTGCCGTCGACGCGCAGGGTGTGGAGGTCGTATGGCCGAAGCACACGTCGGCGACCACCGGCGAGCCGTCCACGCTGAAGCGGTGATTGGTGCCGTAGTTGGTTTCGGCCAGGCGCTTGAGTGTCGGGAACACCAGGGACGGGACGTAGGCCCAGTTCTCCGAGCCTTCGCCGTTGGTCGCGTCGAGGCTGAGCGTGCCGGTGAAGGTGTCGTCCGAGGTGACGGCGGTGGAGATGCCCGCGGTCTGGAAATAGGGGTTGTTGTCGGGGTCGGTGGCGAACGCGTGCAGCATGCCGTCGTTGGCGGCGGAATACACGCGACCCAGGCGCGAGGCGTTATTGGTCTTGAACGTGCCGTAGTTCGCGTCCGAGTAGAAGAACGGCGGCGCTTTCACATAGGCCGGCTGCGCGTTCACGATGTCGCCCAGCAGGTGGGCGCGGTTGCGGTACAGGTCGCTCAGCGCGGTGCCGCCGCTGCTCTCGTTGGTGACTTCGCCGCGCAGGAAGTTGACCAGCGACGACTTGGTCGCCGCAACGTCGCGCAGGCTGCCGTCGGTCGGCCAGGGTATGGACTGCTGGAGCTGGCTGTTCGGGCCGCCCATCGGGTCGAAATGGGCGTCCATCTCGGTCGTGGTGAGCAGGCCGCCGTCGTCGCAGCTCGCGCCCGCCGATTCCATCAGCGCCGTCGTCCAGCAGAAGCCGCGCAGCTTGTTGCCGTTCTGCGTGCGCGTGGCCCCGCTCGGCATCGCGATGGTCGCCCCGCTGGTCGTGTCCGACGCGTCGGAGGTGTAGATGCGGCGCGTGTCGTGCGCGCGCTGGTCGAGCAGCGACTGCGCCGACCACAGCTCGCGCGTGGCCACCGCGCCGGTGCTGAGGTCGATGGTGCGCGCCTTGATGTCGCCGGACCATTCCACCGTCTGGTACTGCGCGGTGAAGGCGAAGTTGTCGCCCGCCACCGGCTGCAGGTTCGAAGTGGCCGCCGCGGCGCCGGCGCCGATGCGCGCCTGCACCGAGCTCAGGGTCTCCGCGATGCCGTTGGCGAGCGCCACCGGGTCCTGGGCGCTGAAGAACTTGCCGCGGCCGTTGACCGCGGCGTGCCACAGGTCGTCGAGCGTCGTCTCGGCGCTCGCCGTCGGCGCCGGCCAAAGCTTCGTGCCCTGCTTGATGTCGAAGAAGTCGCCGCTCGCCTGCGTCTGGTAGTTGGGATCGTAGTTGAGGGTGCCGGCGAGGCCCATGCCGACGGTGAAGGTGGTCATGTGCTGGTGCGGCGCCGTGTCGTTGCCCGAGCCCGGCACCTGGTCGGCGAAGTCCGAACGCAGGTCGGTCTTGTAGTAGTACATCGCGACGTCGGCGAGCGTGTTGCTCGCGGCATTGCCGTCCCAGGAGCCGCTCGCCTTGGTGGCCCAGGGCAGGGTTTCCGCCGGCGGATTGCCGGTGCCGCTGTCCTGGTTGCCGACGCTGGTGCTTCCGTTCAGTTGCACATAGCCGCTGCCGTCGTTCCAGTAGCCGTCGGTCACGAGCACCGAGTAGCTCGGCTGACAGGAGAGCTGGATCGGGCTCGCGCCCATGCTGTTCGGATTCTGGTTGCCGTAGTAGCGCCCGGCGCGCGCCAGCGCCTCGCGGTTCGGCGTCGAGCCGCTCGCGTCGGCGTTATAGAGCTTGGTGAACCAGCCCTCCTTCTGACCACCCGCGGTGGTCGTGAAGTCGTTGACGGCCAGGTAATGCGTGGAGGAGAAGTTGATCGTCTTGAAGCCGACGCGGAAGTCGCTGCCCAGCGTGAGGAACGCGCGCCCGATCGAGGTTTTCGACATCTGCAGGCGCGTGCGGTAATACGCGAACCAGTTGGCGAAGTTGGTGATCTCCTCCGCGTAGGTGCAGCTCGTCGTGCCGGTGCAGTCCGTGCGCGCGGGGAACCTGGAGTAGGTCTGTCCCGAGACGATGTCGGTGCGCACGAAGTCGCCCACGTTCTGTCGGGCCCAGCTCGATGCCCCGGTCGCGTTTGCACCAGCCGAGAAGTTGGTGGCCGTGTGCTCCAGGTCGTTGGGTGCCGAGCCGCCCGACAATGTCACCCCCGTGACATCGGACAGGCCGCTCTCGGCGAAAGTCATCGGAAAGCCGTTGCGCTCGGGCCCGGTTCCGGCCGGCGCGGTGATGGTCGCCGTGGCCCCGGTCCCGCTGGCCGTGTAGCCATGCGTCCCGGTGCCGACGTTGATCGCGGTGCGAATCTCGCCCGCCATCCAGGCATTCCTGGCGCTGGTGCTTCCGCTGCAGCCGGCGCCGGAGGTGCAAGTGATCGTCGAAGACAGCAGCGCGACAGCCGATCCTCCCGGGCCGATGGTGATCTGGCTGACGTAATCGTTGGTGCCGGTGTTGGCGACCGAGAACGACAGGCTGGCCGGCGTGGTCGGCGTGCCGGCGGGCGCGTTCACGAAAATCGCCGTGCCGTTATGGTCGACGCCGATCGCCGGCGCCGTGATCGTGACGATGGCAGGCCCGCTGCTCGTGGCGGATGTGGTGAGGGCGGCGGTGTAGAGGTGCACGGGGGTCTGCGCGTTGATCGCGGTCACGATCTGGTTGGCGACCGAGTTGCGGCCGGCTTGCGTATTCGTCCCGGAGCTGCCGGTGATCGTCGACGCAATCAGGTTGACCGTTCCCCCGCCGAGTGCCGGGGAGAGCGTCAACGCGATCTGGAGGATCTGCGGCGGTGAGGAGTCCTGCGCGGCGGTGACCGAGATCGTCCCCTTCGCGCGAGTCCCGGCCGAGGCGGGCGCGGCCGGATTGACGGTGCCGAGGAACTTGGGAAACCTGA
>CAZOSA010000019.1:13414-20151 GCA_964582155.1 uncultured Enterobacteriaceae bacterium
CCGGCCGAGGCGGGCGCGGCCGGATTGACGGTGCCGAGGAACTTGGGAAACCTGAAGGTGCTCGTGCGCTTGGCCTGGCAACTGGTATGCGCCGTGCTGTCGCAGAAGCGCACCTTGGCGGGGACGTTGTAGTCGACGCCCGCGATCGTTGTCGGCGTGGTGGACACGGCGCAGGTGGTGAGCGACGCGTTGGTGCAGAATTCGGTCGCATTGAGCCGGTAGTAGTAAGGCGCCCCGAACTTGTACTTGCGGTTGCCCGCCCCGTCCTTGCCAAAGCCGAAGACTTCGTTCGGGTAGCTGTAGCTCGAGTTGGTCTTGCACAGCGCGGCATCGATCGCGCTGGCGCCGGTCGAATTGCACCACACCCGGTCCGGGAAGCCGGTGACCAGATTCATCGTCGTCACTGGCGTGCCCGGGACGCCCATGTCCCAGTGCGTGCCGTTCGCGGTAGTGCTGTTGAGGCTGCCGGTGTGCAGCTCCTTGCGCGCGACGTTCCGGGTCGCGCTGCTGACGTTGTCGGTCTGCACCGCGGTCCAGCTGGAGGTGGCCGCCGCGTTCATCTCGCCCTTGGAGCTGCCGTCGTAGTTGACCGCCGGGAAGTAGCGGATCTCCGGGTTGTAGTACTGCGTGTTGAAATCCGGCGACATCGCCGGCGGATCGCCGGCGAAGCAATCGAGCGGGGTCGCCGTGGGCGGGCTGCTGCTGTCCCGCGAATTGAAGCAGTTGGCGACGGTGCCGGCGTTCGAGTTGCTCGACACGTAGTCGGGCGTGAACTGACGCGCCATCGAGCCAGAGTCGTCCAGGATGAGCAGCATGTTCGGCTTGACGCTCGAGGCCGGTTGCGCCAGCGGGCCATCGGCGATGTCGGTCACCGCGGCGTACAACGGGGCCGGGAACGCGATGGACGCGCTGAGCGCGTACGCGAGGAACCGCTTGCTGTGCTGGAGGAGTGTTTTCATGGTCATTTTCCCTTTTGGCGGCGCGTCAGAACATCGTCGCCTGGACGTAACTCAGAGAATTGCGCGGCCCGTTCACGCGCACCGTGACCCGGTAGGCCGCGTTGGTGGCGACCGAGATCGCGTAGCTTCCGTAGGCGGCGGCGCCCTTTGTTCCGGAAGCCGTGGTGCCGGCGGCGCCGCCCAGCTTGATGCAGCCCGCGCTGCCGCCGGTCGGGTCGCCCGAACCGGCGCACAGGCGGTGGATGACGAAGCGGATCGAATACCCGGACGGCGGCGCGTAGGGCGCCGCAACGACGTTGGCGGAAGTGCTCCAGTCGTAATCGGCATTCGCAATGTCGTTGCCGAGCAGGTCCAGGTTTTCCTGCCAGGTCGCGAAGTAGGCGACGCCGGGCTGGTCGTTGTAGAGATTGGCGGAGGCCTGCGCCATCAGCCAGCTGCGTGCCGCCTCGACGCCCAGGTCAGCGACATGCACGGTGTTCTGCCGGAAGGCGAGGTTGCCGGCGATGACCGTGCCGGTATCGACGCTGCGGATCAGCGCGATGCCGGCGAGCGACATCGCCACCAGCATGATGAGCGCGATGAACAGCACGACACCGCGCTGGGCGCGCCGCGGCCGCGGATTCATGTCGCCCTCCAGATCATGTTGCGCAGCGGAATGGTGGTTTCGAACACGCGGTAGCGGTAGCAGCGGTCCTGGCTGGTCACGGTCGCGAAGTCGAGCTTGTTGAACGCGTCGGCCGCCGTGGCGCTGCCCGACCAGGCCGGCGCCGCCGTGGTGGCGTCGCAATTCGGGCCGCTGGGTTTCTCGTAGTTGCCGATGCGCGAAAGCACGCCGACGCGAACGGCGAGCACCCCGGTCCAGCCCGCGCTCGTCGCGGGCGTGGTGCTGTCCCAGCTGTCCACGGTGCCGTCCGCGTTGGTGTCGTGTCCGTACTGCGCCCGCAGGTCGACGATGCCCTCGACCAGCTCCAGCGTCGTGCCGGCGCCGGATTGCAGCAGGCCGTCGTTCACCTGCAGCTTGCCGCTGCCGATCGAGTAGCTGCGCACGACCGGATTGCCGAGGTTCATGATCGAGTCGCCGCCCGCGTAGGTGGCCGGGAAGGATCCCCAGGCCGGCGGGTTGTAGGGCGCGCTGATGCCGGGGTTGAGCTGAATTTTCTGCGGGCCCGCCTGGACCTGGGTGACTTTGCCGAGCGTGCAGCCGCCGGGGCCGACGATCAGCACCAGGTCGCCGTCGCGAAAGCCCGCGGTGCCGTCGACCGTGACTTCGGACGACGACGCGTTGAAGTTCGAGATCGTGGCGGGCATCATGCGCTCGGCGTCGGTCGCGTACATGATCGTCAGCAGCACCGGCTCGATGTCGACGGGCGGCGTCGTATCCCTGGTGATCAGCACGGGCGCGAGCGTGATGTTGGGCAGCGTGCCGCCGCCGATGTTGGCGGAATAGTTGGGTTCGAAATACCAGTAGATCTGGTTGCAGCCCATCGCGGCGGAGTCGGAGATGCCATAGCCCGCAGTGCGCACGTCGCGCTCGACCGAGTAGAGCGCGAGCAGCCCGTTGGTCTGCGCGCCGCCTTCGCCGAGCGTCGAGCGGTTGAAGCGGTCGCTGGTGATGTAGGCCTGCGTGATGATCAGGATGCCGATCAGGCCGATCATCACCGCGACCAGGATCTCGATCATCGTCATGCCGGATTGGCGGATACGCATGGCGCGCCTCATGAGCCGTTGATCTGGGTGATGGCGGTGTGGTTGCTGGGCGTGGTCTCGCCCGGCCGCTTCCATCGCACGGTGACCGTGACCTGCTGGCCGCTCACGTCGATGCTGGGCGCTTCGGTGCCGATCGCCTGGGGCAGCAGGCTTTGCACGCGCGCCACCCAGGCGCAGGGCTTGCCGGGGCCGGGACAGGATGCCGTGTCGTTGTACAGGTTAAGGGCGGCGCGGTCGACCCACATTTGTCCGATGATCTCGTTGGCGAGGAAGCTCGCCTCGGAGCGGTACTTGGCATCGATCGTGGCGCGCATCGCGGTCGCCTGCATGCCGAGCATCGCCAGGATGCCGACCGAGAAGATCAGTATGCCGATCAGGGCTTCGAGCAGCATTACGCCTTGCTGGTGTCCGGGGAGTCGGCGCATGGCCATGGGTCTTTTCATGAGCAATGGCGGGGATCGGTGGTGTCGACGACTTTCGGGTCGCACATCTTCGTCTGGCCGCCCGTGGAGACGCGGATCTGCAGGCAGCGCATGGTGCCGTTGACCGCGTCGAGGTGTTCGCAAGTGCCGCTGGTGTTGGAGAAACTGAGTTGCGTGATGCCGGCTCCGCTGACGCGCCCGAGCCCGTTGAACACGAGCGTGGCGCCGCCCGTCGTGCCCACCACCGCGTTGCTGGTCCCCTCCCGGGCGGATTTCTTCTGCACGATTAACGGTGCGACGGTCTCGGAGGGTTGCACATCGCACGCGCCCGAGGGGTCGGAGAGGCTCACCACCCAGTTGAGCGCCGCGGCGCTCACGCCGCATCCGCTGCTGAGGTCCGAGACCAGCTGGAAGCGAACCGCGGCGTTCCGGCGTATCGCCTCGGCGCGCGCGAGATTGATGCCCGCCAGGGTGGTTTCCGCAGCGTTTCGGATCTGCGTGTTCTGCAGGAACTGTGCAAATGCCGGCACGCCCATCGTCAGGAACAACGCGACGAGTACCAGCGCCATCATCATTTCAATGAGCGAAAAGCCGTCCATGGCGCCTTGCCTCAGCACGATTCGCCTTTCTTGATCACCCAGCAGGTGGTGGAGTCGTTCCAGCCGGTCAGGGCGGTGAACGTCGAGCTGCGCGAATTGGATTCGTTGATGCCGTAGGCGAAACCGGCCATGCCCTCGCTGGCAATGCCGGAGGCGGTACAGGTGAAATTGCTCGCCGCGGTGGTGGTGCAATCGTAGGCGAAGTAGCGTGCGCCGTTGATGGCCTCGCTGAACCCGACGTCCGTGCCGCCCACGTTCTGGTAAGTACGGTTGTCGGCGAAGAACTTCTCGGCGCGCAGCCTGAGTTCGGACAGGCTCGAAGTCGCCTCGGTGAGCTTGCCGCGGCGCACGTAGTCGGTGTAGGAAGGCAGCGCGATCGAAGCCAGGATCGCGATCACCGCGACCGTCACCATCAGCTCGATCAGCGTAAATCCACGTGCAGAACGCATGTTGCCTCCCTTGATGGACATGGATGCTAGAGAGGCGCCACAAGCTGCGCAAAGCCGGGCGACCGACGGCAAAAAACGGGGCGCGGACGGCGCGCCACCCGCGGCAAGCCGTGAAATGCGTCACGTCCCCGCCTGCCCGGAATGCTCGTGGCGTATAATCCGCCGCTCCTTGCCGCAGACCGCTGGTGTAGCTCAGTTGGTAGAGCAACTGATTCGTAATCAGTAGGTCCCCCGTTCGAGTCGGGGCACCAGCACCAAGACGAGACATTACTCGCAGATGGGCGCACGCATCCTGGTGGTGGACGACGACGAGAGCATCCGCGAGCTGCTGCGCATGCATCTCACGTCCGCGGGCTACGAGGTACAGCTCGCGCCGGACGCCATCGCCGCCGGTTACCTGGTGCTGCGGGCCCTCCCCGATCTCATCATTACCGACGTCAACATGCCGCACATGGACGGCTTCGAGTTCGTGGCGGCTCTGAAATCCGACCCGTCGGTGCCGCCCATCCCCGTGATTTTCCTCACTTCGGTCGAGGACGGCGACGAGCGTGGTCGCGAACTGGGCGCGGTCGGCTATGTCACCAAGCCGGTGCGTGCAGACCGGCTGCTGTCGCTCGTCGCGCAGCACGTCCCGGGCGGGGCCATACCCATCGGTTAGCGTTCAGGAGCGCGCTGCGCATTCGTGCAGCGTCGCACCTTCGAACTCGCGCGCGATCTCCTGCAGGCGCGCGTGCAGCGCCGGCTCGACGCCGCGCACCTGGAACCACACCTTCGGCACCCGCGTTTCGCGCTGGCCGATCACCGCGCTCCTCACGCCTTGGGCGCGCAGCGCGTCGAGGTGGGCCTTGGCTTTGTCCTCGGCGCGAAATACGCCAAGCGACACGGCCCAGCGCAGGCGGCCTTCGTCCTGGACCACGAAGTACTCGTTCACGCCCAGCTTTTTCAGCTCGGCCGCCTTGCGCAACGCTCCGGCGCGATTGCCCTGCGGCGGGATATAAACCCACCAGCCGGCCGTTTCCTCACCCCGGTATTGCGCCAGCCTGGCGCCGAGCGCGAGCGGCTCGAGGCGCGGTTCGACGCGCGCCGCATCGCCCGGGCTGAAGCTGCCCCACTCGAGGCACGCGATCGGCACCGGCACTGGCTCCGGCGGTGCCGGCTGCGGCTTGGGTACTGGCGCGGGCGGCGGCGCCTGGGCAATTTCGGTGTCGGGCACGATGCGCAGCTTGTCCGGGTCCAGTTGTTGCGAAAGCGGCTGGCGATCCACGGCCGGGTCGGGCGCGGCGAGAAACCGCATCCAGGCAAAAAATCCGAGGTTGGCGGCGAGCAGCAGCAAGAACACGAGCCTCATGACCAGGCAATCCTCGCCAGGCCTTCCAGCACCAGGTTCTCCACGTACCGGCAGGGTATGTCGAGCTGATCGATGAGCGCGTTGCCCGCGCCGCCCGAGACCAGGCACTGGGCGCCCGCACCCGCAACGCGGTGCATGCGCTCCACCGCCCCGGCCTGGGCGTGACGGCAGCCGGTCTCGATCGCGTCCAAGGTGTTACGCGGCGTGCGCTCGAAGCGTCCCTCCTGCAACGGCAGTCGCCCGGTGTGCTCGTGCAGCACGAACCGCATCAGGTCCACGCCCGGCAGGATCAGGCCGCCGAGGAATTCGCCCTCGGCCGACAGCAGGTCCGCGGTGGTCGCGGTGCCGGCATTCACCACCAGGCAGGCGCCTTGGTGCAGCGCGCGCGCCGCGACCAGCGCCGCCCAGCGGTCCGAGCCGAGCTGCTCGGGCCGCTCATAGCGGCTGCGCACGCCACAGCGCTCGGCCTCCCCTTGCAGCCACAACGGCTCGGCCTCGAAGATGCTGGTCCAATTGACCAGCAGCAGGCGTGCGCCGTCGCCGGCGACGTTGGAGATGACGATGCGCCCGGGGTTCTCGTGGGTGGCGGCGAACGGGTTGAGATCGTGGTTGGCCGCAGCGAACTCGATGAGCGACACGGTCGCGAGATTTTGCCAGCCGCGACCGTCGTGCCAGCCCCACTTGACGCGTGAATTGCCTGCGTCGATGGCGAGGATCATGCGGGGCGCGCCAGCATCACGCGGCCATTACGCACCGTGCGCAGCCCGGCGCGGGTGCGCAACTGCAGCGCGCCGTCGTCGGCCAGGCCGGCGGCCACGCCGGCCAGCACGCGCCCGTCCGCCAGGCGTACGCGCAGCGGCTTGCCGGCAAAGGCGTGCAGTTTGTCCCAGTCGCCGCGAAATGGCGCGAAGCCTTCGGCATCGAAGGCGCGCAGCGCCGCCAGCAACTCGCGCGCCACGGCGCCGATAATCGCGTTGCGCGCGGGCAGGGGGCGCAGCAACTGGTCGAGCGCGGCGACGCCCCGCCCGAGTCGCGTGGCAAGGCCGTCGACCGAAACATGATTGATCCCCACGCCGACCACCGCGGCGCTGCCCGGTCCCTGCGCGCGCGTCTGCACCAGGATGCCGCCGAGCTTGGCACCGCGCACCAGCAGGTCGTTGGGCCACTTGAGCGCCGCCTCGTCGGCACCGAGCGCGCGCAGCGCGCGCACCGTCGCCAGGCCGGCGACGATCGACAGGCCGCCCAGTGCGCCC
>CAZOSA010000020.1:0-19723 GCA_964582155.1 uncultured Enterobacteriaceae bacterium
GGGTAGCGCCAGCGTTGACCCCCGGCGATTCCGTAGCAACCACGTAGCAACCAGACGGAGCGCAACGCGACGTTACGGGGCAATACGCACGTCGGCCCGAAGACGAGCAAAGCGCTTTGCTTTCGCGTAGTTGGACGACTCAACGCAACGCGACGTTACAGGGCGGTATGCCTGTCTGCGGCTTTCAAGACCGGCGCATTCGACCGCTCTGCCACCCTTCCGTCTTGTTTTTCAGCCGGCAATAATTTATTTTACCCGCCGCGGGAAATTGAAACTTCACCGTAGTTTGATAGTCTTAGGCTGTACCAGCCAATTTGGAGGAACACGATGCAACCTGAACTGAAGCCGATCCCGGCAAACGACCGGGGCCTGGGCCGCGACAGCCCGCGCTATGCGCCAGGCGCCGCTCTGCCCGACGTCGGCGCGCAGAGGGTTCTGCGCAACACCTACCTGCTGCTCGCCCTGACCATGGTGCCGACCGTGATCGGTGCCTATATCGGCATGGCCACCAGCAGCGTCATCATGTCGAGCCCGATCATCAGCACCCTGGTGATGCTGGCTGCCGTCATCGGCCTGCAATTCGGCATCGCCGCCAACCGCAACAGCGGCATCGGCGTGGCGCTGTTGCTGCTGATGACCGGCCTGCTGGGCTGGTTCCTCGGGCCGCTCCTGAATGTCGCCCTGTCGCTGAACAACGGCATGGCGCTGGTGGGCTACGCGGCGGTGGGTACCGGCGCGATCTTCCTCACCATGGGCGCGATCGCCTCGACCACCAAGCGCGATTTCAGCTTCATGGGGAAATTCCTGTTCGTGGGCATGATTGCGCTGCTGGTGGCGATGCTCGCCAACATGTGGCTGCAGATCCCGGCGCTGGCGCTCACCATCTCGACACTGGTGGTGGTGGTGTTCTCGCTGTTCCTGCTCTACGACCTGCAGCGCATCATCCGCGGCGGCGAGAGTAACTACATCATGGCGGCCACGGGCGTCTACATGAGCCTGTTCAACATCTTCGCCAACCTGCTGCACCTGCTGATGGCACTGACTGGGGACCGCGACTGACCGTCCCGAGGGCTTGAAGATAGGGGCGCCGCGAGGCGCCCCTTTTTGTTGCTAGCGTTCGAACAGGGCGATGCTCTCGACGTGGGCCGTGTGGGGGAACATGTTGATCACCCCTGCCGCCGAAAGCCGGAATCCCTTCGTGTTCACCAGCACCCCGGCATCGCGCGCGAGCGTGGCCGCATCGCAGGACACGTAGACGATGCGCCGCGGCCAGCCCTCGGGCAGGGCTTTCACCAGCTCGATCGCGCCGTCGCGCGGCGGATCGAGCAGCAGTTTTTCGAAGGGCCCGAGCGGCGCGAGGTTCGGCTCGAACAGGTTGCCTGTTTCGAACTGGGCCACCAGGCCGTTCGCAGCCGCGTTCTGCCGAGCCCGCTCTACCAGGGCCGCACTGGCCTCGATGCCGATCACCTGCGCGCCGCGCGTCGCGATTGGCAAAGTGAAATTGCCCAGCCCGCAGAACAGGTCGCCGATGCGTTCGCCGGGTTGGGGATCGAGCAACCGGATCGCGCGCGACACCAGCAGCCGGTTCACCGCGTGGTTCACTTGCGTGAAATCGGTGGGGCGGAACGCGATGCGCAGGCCGAACTCAGGCAAGGCGTAGAACAGTTCGGGCGCGGGCACCGGATGGAACAGCGCGGCGCTATCCGGGCCGCGCGGCTGCAGCCAGACCTGGATCGCATTTGCGTCTGCAAATTCCCGAAACAGCGCGTGGTCCTGGTCGTTCAAGGGCAAGAGGTGGCGGAAGACGAGCACCACCGCCTCGTCGCCCACGGCCACCTCGATCTGCGGCATCCGGTCCGGCACGGAGAGCCTGCCGATGAGTTCGCGCAAGCCGGGGATCAACGCGGAAACATGCGGGGGCAGCACGATGCAGCCCTGCATGTCGGTGACGAAGGAGGACCTGCGCTCGCGAAAGCCCACCAGCGCCCCGCCCTTGCTCTGCACATAACGCACCGACAGCCGTGCGCGGCGCCGGTAGCCCCACTCCTCGCCGTAGACCGGCGCCAGCATGCACTCCGGCTCGACCTTGCCGATGCGCTCGAAACAGTCCTCCAGCCAGCGCTGCTTGGCCGCCACCTGAGTGCGCGCGTCGGCGTGCTGGATGGCGCAGCCGCCGCAGCTCTCATAATAGGGACAAGGCGGCTTGCGGCGCCCGCTGGATTCCTTCAGCACCCTGAGGGTGCGCGCGACGTCGAACTTGGGCTTGGAGCGCACCACTTGGGCGTCGACGGTCTCGCCGCCGAGCGCACCCTCGACGAACACGACCTTGCCCTCGGAATTGCGCGCGATGCCGTGGCCGCCGGCGTCGAGCGCGTGGACGCTCAGCCGGACCAACGGGACAGGAACTCGCGCCAGTGCGGCGCCTTCAGTTTCTCCAGCGCGCCGCGCAGCAGATCGCACTCCTTTTGGTACTGCGCGGCGGTGAAAGCGCCGCGCAGCAGCTGGAAGCGCAGGTACAGGAGGTAAGTATTGGCGGTGTCGGCCTCGCAGTAGTCGCGGATCTCGGCGACCTTGCCTGCCAGGTAGGCGCTCCAGACCTGGGCGCCGCCCACCCCGATCTTGCCCGGGAAGCCGGCGAGCTGCGCCACGTCGTCCAGCGGTGCGTTGCTGCGCGGCTGGTACATGGCCAGCACGTCCATCAGGTCCAGATGCCGCGAATGGTAACGTCCCAGGTAGCTGTTCCAGCGAAAGTCCTTGTCGTCGTCCCCCTGGTCCCAGAATTTCGCGGCGGCGACGCCATGCAGCAGCGCGCGGTAGTTGAGTACCGGCAGGTCGAAGCCGCCGCCATTCCATGACACCAGCTGCGGCACCAGCTTCTCGATGCCGTCGTAGAAACGCTGGATCGCCTCCTTCTCCCCGGCCTCGGGCTCGCCCAAGGAAAATACCCTGATGCCCTCTGCGTCGCGCAGCACGCAGGAGATGACGACCACACGGTGCAGGTGCGGCGCCAGGAAGTCGCTGCCGGTCTGGATGCGCCGCTTCTGGAATGCGATCTCGGCGACCTCGCGATCGGGCAGGTCCGCGGGCAGCCCGTAAAGCCGCCTGATCCCGGCGCAGTCCGGGACCGTCTCGATGTCAAACGCCAGGACCGTGTTCAATCCGGAAACACCCCGGTAGAAAGGTAGCGGTCGCCGCGATCGCAGATGATGGTGACGATCACGGCGTTCTTGAGTTCCTGCGCGATGCGCAGGGCCACCGACACCGCGCCGCCGGAGGAAATGCCGGCGAAGATGCCTTCCTCTCGCGCCAGCCTGCGCGCCATCTCCTCGGCGTCCGCCTGGCTCACGTACTCCAGTCGATCGACCCTGGCCTTCTCGTAGATCTTCGGCAGGTAGGCCTCGGGCCACTTGCGAATGCCGGGGATCTGCGAACCTTCCTCGGGCTGGCAGCCGACTACCTGGATCTTCGGGTTTTTCTCCTTGAGGAATTGCGAGCAGCCCATGATGGTGCCGGTGGTGCCCATCGAAGAAACGAAATGCGTGATCCGGCCGTCGGTGTCGCGCCAGATTTCGGGGCCGGTGCCCTCGTAGTGCGACCGCGGGTTGTCGGGGTTGGCGAACTGGTCGAGCAGGATGCCCTTGCCCTCGCGCACCATCTTCTGCGCCAGATCCCTCGCCACCTCCATGCCACCCTTTTGCGGCGTGAGGATGATCTCGGCGCCGAAGGCGCGCATGGTCTGGCGCCGCTCCTGCGACAGGTGCTCGGGCATGATCAGTATCATGCGGTAACCGCGGATCGCCGCCGCCATGGCGAGCGCGATGCCGGTATTGCCCGAGGTCGGCTCGATCAGCACATCGCCGCGCTTGATGGTGCCGCGCTCCTCGGCGTGGTGGATCATGGAGATTGCGGGTCGGTCCTTGACCGAGCCTGCCGGGTTGTTGCCCTCCAGCTTGGCGAGGATCACGTTGCCGTTGCGGCGGTTCTCGTCGCCCGGCAAGCGCTGCAGGCGCGCGAGCGGCGTGTTGCCGATGAACTGCTCGATTGTGTGCTTCACGGCTTCGCCAGCTCCTTCACATAGGCGGCAACGCCATGTTGCACCGTCATGAACTCGCCTGCGTAGCCGGCGGCGTCCAGCTGCTTCACGTCGGCCTCGGTGAAACTCTGGTACTTCACGGCGAGCTGCGGTGGAAACGGGACGTACTCGATCAGATTCTGCGCCGCCAGCTCGGCCGGTGAAGCCTGCGTTCCGCGTACAGTGTTGACCACCGCCGCGGCCACCTCGTTGAAGGCTTGCGCGCGTCCGGTGCCGCAGTTCCAGATGCCAGACAGCTCGCGGTGCTCCAGGAAATGGAGGTTGACCGCCACCACGTCGTCGACGTGGATGAAATCGCGCCGCTGCTCCCCGTCGCCGTAGCCGCCCGAGCCGACGAAGAGCTTCACCCTGCCTTCGTTCCTGAACTGGTGGAACGCGTGGAACGCCACCGACGCCATGCGTCCTTTGTGCGCCTCATTCGGCCCATAGACATTGAAGTAGCGCAGCCCGGCGATCTGCGCCGAGCGCCCTTCCAGGCGGCGGCGCACCAGCTGGTCGAACAGGAACTTGGAGTAGCCGTAGACGTTGAGCGGCGCCTCGCACTCGCGTATCTCCCGAAAGCCGTTTTTTCCCGCCCCATACACCGCCGCCGAGGACGCGTAGACCAGCGGCACCTCGTCCTCCTGGCACCAGTCGAGCAATGCGCGCGAGTAGCGGTAGTTGTTCTCCATCACATAGCGCCCGTCAGTCGCCATGGTGTCGGCGCAAGCGCCCTGGTGCAGCACCGCCTCGATGGAGCTGTCGAACTGGCCCGCCTCGAGGCGCGCGAGGAACTCGCGCTTGTCGAGGTAATCGTCAATCTCGCAGGCAGCGAGGTTGCCGACTTTAGCCGCGTTCTCGAGGTTGTCCACCGCCAGAATCTCGGTGATGCCCTGACGGTTGAGCGCCTCGACCAGTTTGGAGCCAATGAAGCCGGCGGCGCCCGTGACAACGTAGAGCATCATGCCTTCCCGAACAATTCCCGCGGCGTGACCACCGCGGTGCCGAATTTGGTCACCTTGATGCCGCCGGCGCGATTTGCGATGCGTACCGCGGATTCCATGCTTTCTCCCGCGGCTAGCATCACCGCCAGTGCCGCGATGACGGTGTCGCCGGCACCGGTGACGTCAGACACCTCGCGCCTCTCCGCCTTGACGTGCACAGTGCGGCCGCGCTGGAACAAGGTCATGCCGTCCTCGCCCCGGGTGAGCAGGAGCGCCTGCAGGCCCAGACGCGCGCGCAGAGCCTGGGCCCTGCGCGCGAGGTCCTTGTCGTCCTGCCATGGTCCGACCACGTCCCGCAGTTCCTTGAGGTTGGGGGTGAGCATGGTCGCCCCCTTATAGCGCGAATAGTCGTCGCCCTTGGGGTCGACCAGCACGCGTTTGCCCCCCTTTCGGCCCTCGCGGATCATGGTGGCGATGTGCGCCAGCCCGCCTTTGCCGTAGTCCGAAAGCAGGATCAGGTTGCAGCCGGGCAGCGCCTTCCTGAAGTCGGCGAGCTTGGAGGCGAGCACCTCTTTCGAAGGCGGCGTTTCCATGTCGATGCGCAACAACTGGTGCTTGCCGTGCACGACCCGCAACTTCTGCGTGGTGCGGATGGAGCGGTCGAAACGCAGGCTTGCCGCGACGCCCGCCTCGTGCAGCAGCCGCGCCAGGCGCTCGCCGGCCTCGTCGCGGCCAATGACCGAGAGCAGCTGCGTGCTCGCGCCCAGCGCCGCGCAGTTGCGCGCCACGTTCGCCGCGCCGCCCAGGCGCTCCTCCTCGCGCTGCCAGAGCAGGACCGGCACCGGGGCTTCGGGCGAAATGCGGGACGCGTCGCCGTACCAGTAGCGGTCGAGCATCACGTCGCCCACCACCAGCACCCGGGCCTTCGTCGTGTCCGGGGCCTTCATGCCCTTCTGCCCTGTGACGTTCATGGCGCCAGGTCGAACTCCTCGGTGCGCCTCGGTGGGTAGCTCTCCCAGCCGCCGCAGGCCGGGCAATGCCAGTAGAACTGGCGCGCCTTGAAGCCGCAGTCCTCGCAGCGGTAGCGCGCCAGTCGCGACGTGTGGCTGTGCACCAGATTGCGCACCAGTTCTAGGTCGCGCCGCCGCTCGGGATGCGCGTCGGCGACGATCTGCGCCTCCAGCAGGCGGTCCAGGCCGAGCAGCGTCGGGTTGCGCCGCAGCTCGTCACGCACCAGCTTGTAGGCGGCTTCTGCGCCTTTCGCCTCGAGCGTGTACTGGAACACGGTGTCGAGCAGATCGAGGGAGGGATAGCGCTCCAGGTAGCCCGTCAGCAGCGTGAGACCCTCCTCCAGTCGCCCCGCCTCGCGCAGCGCGTCGAGCAGGCGCTGCGCCACCAGCGCAAGGTAGGCGGGGTTCTGCGACTCGATCTTCTTCCACTGTCCGATGGCGCGCTCGAGGTTGCCGGCCGCGCGCTCCAGATCGCCAAGCTGCACGCTGGCGCGCACCGATTTCCGGTTCGCCTCCAGCGCCGCCTCCAGATCCCTGCGCGCCGTGTCGGTGCGTGAGTGGGTGGACTCGGTCGCCGCCAGCTCGCACAGGAACTGCGAGATTTCGCGCGCGCGCGATTCTCCCGAATCGGCTTCCAGGCGTCGCGCCATGTCGATGGCCCTGGTCCAGTCCTTTTCCTGCTGGAAGATCTCCAGCAGGAAGTGCCTTGCCTCGGTGGCGTGCGGGCCCTGCTCCAGCCGGCCGAACAGGTCCTCGGCGCGATCGAGAATTCCCGCCTTCAGGTAATCCTGTGCCAGCTCGTACAGGGCGGTGAGCTTGTGCTCCGCCGCAAGGTTCGCGCGCTCCAGCAGATTCTGGTGCATGCGGATGGCGCGATCGTACTCACCGCGCCGTCGGAACAGGCTGCCGAGCGCGAAATGCAGCTCGATGGTGTCCGGGTCCACCTTGACCACTTCAATGAAGGATTCGATGGCCTTGTCGGGCTGCTCGTTGAGCAGAAAATTCAGCCCCTTGAAATAGGAGCGCGGCAAGGCGCGCGACTCGGAGACCAGGTGACTGATGTCGATGCGCGCCGCCAGCCAGCCCAGCCCGAAGAACAGCGGCAATGCCAGCAGCCACCAGTACTCAAACTCCATCAACCCTCCGCCGGCGGCGGAGCCTCCGTCGGCACGCGCGACGTCGCGTTGGCGCGAGCCTCACTACGCAAACGCGCGATGTCGCGCCTTTGCCGGAACATGGTGCCCAGCGCAGAGCCGACGCCCAGCAGCGCGCCCGCGGCGAAGAACGCGAGCAGCAGCAGCACCAGCGGTGCCTGCCAGGCAAAGCCGAACCAGAAGCGCAGCGTCGCCGGCTCCGTGTTGCTGGCCGCGAACGCGAGCAGCAGGATGAACAGTGCGAACCAGATCGCCCGGGTAACGATGCGCATGGGGTGCGCCGGGATCCCGCCCGGGGCTTAGCGCGCGGCCTGCGCCTGCTTGGCGGCCGCCTCGAGTTCGGAGTCCACGCGCTCGCGCAACTCCTTTCCGGCCTTGAAGTGCGGCACGTACTTCTCGGGCACGTGCACCTTCTCGCCGGATTTCGGATTGCGCCCCACGCGCGGCGGCCGGTAGTTGAGGCCGAAGCTGCCGAAGCCGCGGATCTCGATGCGGTGGCCCGCGAGCAACGCCTGGGTCATCGCATCGAGGATCATCTTCACGGCGTACTCGGCGTCCTTGGCCACCAACTGCGGGTAGCGCTGCGCCAGCCGGGCGATCAGTTCGGACTTGGTCATGGAGACCGTTTCCCCTGCGTTCTCGGTCGTTGCGCCTATTGCTGCGGGTCGGAGTTGCTCTTGTCGAGCTTCGCTCGCAGCAGCGCGCCCAGATTGGTCGAGCCCGCGGCGCTGGCCGCATTCTCGGTGCGCAGCTGCTTCATGACACCCGTCTCCTCCGACATGTCCCTCGCCTTCACCGAGAGGTTGATGGAGCGGTTCTTGCGGTCCACGTTGATGACCATGGCGTTGACCGCGTCGCCTTCCTTGAGCACCGTGCGCAAGTCCTCGATGCGGTCGCGCGAGAACTCGGATGCCCTCAGGTAACCCTCGATTTCCTGCGTGAGCGCGATCACCGCGCCCTTGGCGTCAAGCGACTTCACCGTGCCCTGCACCACGCTGTTCTTGTCGTGGCTGGCGATGAAATTGGTGAACGGGTCGCCCTCCAGCTGCTTGACGCCCAGCGAAATGCGCTCGCGCTCGACGTCGATTGACAGCACCACCGCCTCGAGCTCCTCGCTCTTCTTGAAGTTCCTGACGGCTTCCTCGCCGGGCAACGACCAGGACAGGTCCGAGAGGTGCACCAGGCCGTCGATGCCGCCCAGCAGGCCGACGAACACGCCGAAATCGGTGATCGACTTGATCTGTCCCTTGACGCGGTCGCCCTTCTTGAACTCGCGCGCGAAATCCTCCCAGGGATTGGGTTTGCACTGTTTCATTCCCAGCGAGATGCGGCGGCGCTCCTCGTCGATCTCCAGGATCATCACCTCGACCTCGTCCCCGACCTGCACCACCTTGGAGGGGTGCACGTTCTTGTTGGTCCAGTCCATCTCGGAGACGTGCACCAGGCCCTCGATACCCGCCTCGACTTCGACGAAAGCGCCGTAGTCGGTGAGATTGGTCACTTTGCCGAATAGCCGGGTGCCTTGCGGATAGCGGCGCGAGATGCCGACCCAGGGGTCTTCGCCCAGCTGTTTCAGGCCGAGCGACACCCGGTTTTTCTCCGCGTCGAACTTGAGCACTTTGGCGGTGACCTCGTCGCCGACATTGAGCACCTCGGAGGGGTGCTTCACCCGGCGCCAGGCCAGGTCGGTGATGTGCAACAGACCGTCGATGCCGCCCAGGTCGACGAACGCGCCGTAATCAGTGATGTTTTTGACGACGCCCTTCACCACCGCACCCTCCTGCAGGCTGGAGAGCAGCGCCTCGCGCTCGGCGCCGGCGCTGGCTTCCAGCACCGCGCGGCGCGATACCACAACGTTGTTCCTCTTGCGGTCGAGCTTGATGACCTTGAACTCCATGGTCTTGCCTTCGAACGGCGTGGTGTCTTTCACCGGCCGCAGGTCGACCAGCGAGCCCGGCAGGAAGGCGCGAATGCCCTTGGTCATCACGGTGAGGCCGCCTTTCACCTTGCCGGTGATGACGCCCTCGATCTTCTCGCCCTTTTCCAGCGACTGCTCCAGTTCGATCCACGCGGCCATGCGCTTGGCCTTGTCGCGGGACAGGCGCGTGGCGCCGTAGCCGTCCTCGAGCGCCTCGATGGAGACGGAAACGAAATCGCCTGCCTTGACCTCGACCTCGCCGGCGTCGTTTTTGAATTCTTCGGCCGCAATGATCGACTCGGATTTCAATCCGGCGTTGACGACCACGTAGTTGGGGTCGACGCTCACCACCTCGGCGGTGATCACTTCGCCGATGCGCATCTCCTTGCGCGTGAGGCTTTCCTCGAACAGCGCGGCGAACGACTCGGCGGGGGGAGTGGGAGAGGACTTGGAGACTGCGGGGGAAATGCTTGCCATGTAAGGGAAAAAACCTTTATCAGCCGCGCGCCCTTGCAGGCTGCCGCGGGTCAAGTTGCGAAAAGGGCGCCCGGTGCAAGCGGGCCGCCCCCCAGTTTCCTTTCCCGGCACCAGCCGAGGATCACGCCGACGACCTCGTCGACCGACTGCCCCGAGGTGTCCAGTTGCAGCGCGTCAGGGGCCGGCGCCAGTGGCGCCACTGCCCGGGCTGCATCGCGTGCGTCGCGCTGCTCCAGGTCGCGGGAAAGGGCGTGCAGATTAGCATTGATTCCTTTGTCTATCAACTGCTTATACCTGCGTTGGGCCCGTACCGCCGCGCTCGCGGTCAGGAACACTTTGAGGGCGGCGTCCGGAAATACCGTCGACCCCATGTCGCGGCCGTCGGCCACCAATCCGGGGGATTTGCGAAAGGCGCGCTGGCGCTGCAACAGGGCAGTGCGCACGCCCGGCAGCCGCGCCACTTCGGACGCACGCACGCCCACCGCCTCATCCCGCAGTTTTTCTGTAACATCTTGTCCAGAAAGGAGAATTCTACCTTCCTGAAACGTCACCGACATCCGGGAGGCCGTACGCTCCGGGTCCTCGGGCCCGGCCAGCGCGACCAACCGGTACAGGGCCCCGCTTTCCAGGTAATGGAAGCCCAACGCCTGCGCCACGCGCAGGGCGACCGACCCCTTGCCGGAGGCCGAAGGCCCATCGATAGCGACCACCGGTACGCTCATTTTGCGATGCCGGCGAACACCTTGAAGTAGTCCGGAAAAGTCTTGGCGACGCAATCCGGATCGTTGATGCGCACCGCCACGCCGCCCAGCGCGGCGAGCGACAGGCTCATGGCCATGCGGTGGTCGTCATAGGTATCAACTGCGATCCCGGGTATGAGCTTGCGCGGCGTCACCCTGAGGTAGTCCGGGCCGGCTTCGACGAGCGCGCCGAGCTTGCCGAGTTCCTTCGCCATCGCCGCGATCCGGTTCGTCTCCTTGACGCGCCAACTTGCGATGTTGCGCACGACGCAGGGACCATCTGCGAACAGCGCCATTGCCGCCGCCGTCATGGCGGCATCAGGTATGTGGTTGAGGTCGAGGTCGAATGCGCGCAACGGCGCTTGCCCGCGCGCCTCGATCCAGTCATCACCCATCGCCACCAGCGCCCCCATCTTTTCGAGCACCTCGCAAAAGCGCACGTCGCCCTGGATGCTGGCCCGGCCGACGCCCTCGACGCGCACCGGGCCGCCGCCGATCGCGCCGGCAGCGAGGAAATACGAGGCGGTGGATGCGTCACCTTCGACGACCAGGGACCCCGGCGACGCGTAAGCGGACCCGGGAACCTCGAAGCGGACCCAGCCCGCGTGCGTCACTTGCACGCCGAAGCGCCGCATCAGATGGAGCGTGATTTCGATGTAAGGTCTGGAGATCAGCTCGCCCTCGACCTCGATCGTGCCGCCGCCGGCGAGCGGCAGCGCCATGAGCAGCGCGCTCACGTACTGCGATGAAACGTTGCCGCGCACTCTCACGGTTTGCCCGGCCGCGACATTGCCTGGATGGATCGCCAAAGGCGGAAAACCTTCCTGCCCCAGGTAGTCGATGCGCGCGCCGATGGCGCGCAGCGCGTCCACAAGGTCGCCGATCGGGCGCTCATGCATGCGCGGCACGCCGGACAGCCGGTACTCGCCGCCGCACAGCGCCAGCACCGCGGTGAGCGGCCGGAACGCAGTGCCGGCGTTGCCGAGGAACAGCTCTGCCTGCTTCGCCCGGATCGGCGCACCGAGCTTTCCCAGGGCCTCGCGCATTACGCGCGTGTCGTCGGCATCGAGCAGCCCGCGCAACTCGGTCGTGCCTTGCGCCAGGGCCGCGAGCAGCAGGGCGCGATTGGAGATGCTCTTCGATCCGGGCAGGCGCACCGTGCCCGCGGCGCGGCGCAGCGGCCCCAGCTCGAGCGACTTCATTCGTATTCGCCGCTCAGCCAGCGCTCGCGCGCAGCGCGCGCCTCGGCGAACAACTGCTCCAGCGCCGCGCCGTCGCCGCGCTCCAGCAACGGCCGCAGCGCCTGCAGCTTGCCGGCGTAGCGCTCGAGCTCGGCCAGCAGCGGCTCACGGTTGGCGACGCAGATGTCGCGCCACATCTCGGGGTGGCTCGAGGCGATGCGCGTGAAGTCGCGAAACCCGCCCGCGGCGTAGCCGAACAGCTGCGCGCAATTGTCGCGCCCGGCGAACTCGTGTACCAGCGCGTAGGCCAGCAGGTGCGGCAGGTGGCTCACCGCCGCGAACAACGCGTCGTGCTCTTCAGGGCTCATGCGGCTGACGCGCGCGCCGCAGGCGGCCCACGCCGCTTCAACTGCCAACACGCTTGCGGGGGAGTTTTCCTTCAATGGGGCAAGCACTACGCGCTTGCCGCGGAACAGATCCGCGCTTGCCGCCGCCGCGCCGCTTTTCTCCGCGCCGGCGATGGGGTGGGCCGGCACGAACTGGGAAATCCTGGCGCCGAGCGCCGCGCGCGCCGCGGCCACCACGTCGCGCTTGGTGCTGCCGGCATCGGTGACGATCGCGCCGGGCTTGAGCCGGGGTGCGATCGCGGACAATACGCTCGCGAATTGCGCCACCGGGGTGGCAACGAGGACCAGATCGGCGTCCCCCGCTTCCATGGCAACCGAATCGACGATGCCCCGATCCTTGGCCAGTCGCAGGTTGGCGGCGCTGCGCCCGATGCCGACGACATGCCCGCAGGCCCCCGCCGCCTTCAGGGCGAGCGCGAACGAGCCGCCGATCAGCCCGACGCCGATCACGGCGACCCGTTCGAAGCGCGTCATTCCTTCAGGCTCGCCGCCAGCGCGGAGAGGAAGCGCTCGTTCTCCGCCTCGGTACCGACGGTGACGCGCAGGTGCTCGGGCAGCTCGTAGGCGCCGCCCACCGGGCGCACGATCACGCCGCGCTTGAGCAGCCGCTTGTAGACTTCCTGGGCCTTGCCGACGCGCACGGTGAGAAAGTTGCCGTAAGCCGGGATGTACGCCAGGCCGAGCCCCTGCGCGCCCTCGCGCAGCTGGCGCATGCCCTGCAGGTTCTCGGCGTAGCTGCGCGCTACGAACTCCATATCCTCGAGCGCCGCCACCGCTGCCGCCAGCGCCACGCTGTTGACGTTGAACGGCTGGCGCACGCGATTCATCACGTCGGCCACGGACGGGTGGGCGAGCGCATAGCCCACGCGCAGCCCGGCCAGGCCGTAGGCCTTGGAAAAGGTGCGGGTCACGATCAGGTTCGGATGGCGCTTGATCCATTTGACAGTGTCAGCGCGCAGCTCGGCCGGCATGTATTCGTTGTAGGCCTCGTCGATCACCACGATTACGCGCTCGGGTACGCGCCGCAGCAGCGCCTCGAGCGCGTCAGGCGCGCACAGCGTGCCGGTGGGATTGTTGGGATTGGCGATCCACAGCACGCAGGTCTCTTCGTCCACCACCCTCGCCATGGTCTCGAGGTCGTGGCCGTAGTCTTTCGCCGGCACGGCGATACCGCGCGCGCCGCGCGCCTGGGTCGCCAGCGGGTAGACCGCGAACGCGTGCTGCGAATACACGGCGGCGCGAGCCGGCCCGAGGAAGGCGAGCGCGACCAGCTCGAGCACGTCGTTGGAGCCGTTGCCGAGGACGATCTGCGCCATGTCCACCCCGTAGCGCCGCGACAGGGCATCCTTCAGCTCGAAGCCGTTGCCGTCCGGGTAGCGCGAGAGCTCCGCCAGCGTGCGCTCGATGGCCGCGCGGGTGCGCGGGCCGATGCCGCGCGGATTCTCGTTGGAGGCGAGCTTGACGATGTTCTTTTCCTCCAGGCCCATCTCGCGCGCCAGTTCGGAAATCGGCTTGCCCGGCTGGTAGGGCGCGATCGCGCGCACGTAGGCGGGCGAGATTTCGCAGGGATCCATGTTCATGCTCGAGATTCTTTCACACCACCGCGGCGGGGTAGGAGCCAAGCACCTTGAGGAACGGCGCCCTGCGGCGCAGCTCCTCGAGCGCGGCGGCGACGCGCGCGTCCCTCTGGTGCCCATCGACGTCGATGAAGAACACGTACTCCCACAGCGCGCTGCGCATCGCCCTCGAGGGCCGCGATTCGATGCGCGTCATGCTGACGCCGCTCTGCGCCAGCGGCGTGAGCAGCGCGTGCACGGCGCCGGGCTTGTTCTCGGCTGACATCACCAGCGAGGTGCGGTCGCGGCCCGTAGGCTCGGGATCGATCTGGCCGAGCACGAGAAAGCGCGTGGTGTTGTTGGGGTCGTCCTCGATCGAGCGCGCCAGCAGTTGCAGCCCATAGCGCTCGGCTGCCGCCTCGCCGGCGACCGCGGCGGCGCCCTGCTCGCGGCTCGCGCGCTGCGCGGCATCGGCGTTGGAGGCGACCGGGATGCGCTCGGCGCCCGGCACATTCTGGTTGAGCCAGCCATTGCACTGCGCCAGCGACTGGGCGTGCGAGTACACGCGCCTGACGGCAGCCAGGTCGCCGGCGCGCACCATCAGGTTCTGCTGCACCCGCAGCTCGACCTCCCCGCAGATGCGCAGCGGCGTCACCAGCAGCAGGTCCAGAGTGCGGCCGACCGCGCCTTCGGTGGAATTCTCCGCGGGCACCACTGCAAACTGTGCGGCGCCCGACTCGCAGTGCCGGAACACCTCGTCGATGCCGGAGACCGCGAGCGCCTCGACACCACCGCCGAAGTGCCGGCGCACCGCCTGCTCGCTGAACGTGCCTTCCGGTCCGAGGTAGGCGACGCGAAGATTCTCCTCCAGCCCGCGGCAGGCCGAGATCACCTCGCGGAACACGCGCAGCGCCGCCTCGGCGCTCAACGGGCCGCCGGCACCCGCCGCCACGCGGCGCAGGATCTGCGACTCGCGCTCAGGGCGGTAGGCCGGGGCACCGCCCTTCACCTCGCCGATGCGCCGCGCAAGGCGTGCCCGGCGCTGCAGCAACGCCAGCAGCTCAGCGTCGAGCCCGTCGATTTCGGATCTCAGCTTGTCGATGTCTTCGGCCATCACTGCACCGGAAGATATCTGACCGCGAGCACGCCGTCGATGCCGCGCAGCGCGCCCAGCGCCGCGTCCGGCACCGGGCTATCGACGTCCACCAACGTGTAGGCCACGTCACCCCTGGACTTGTTCAGCATGCTATGGATGTTGATGCCGCGCGCGCCCATGGCGTGGGAGATGCTCGCCAGCATGTCGGGCACGTTGGCATTGGCGATCGCCAGCCGGTAGGGCGACTCCCGCGTCATCACCGCTTCGGGGAAATTGACCGCGTTCCTGACGTTGCCGTGCTCCAGGTAGTCGCACAACTGGTCCACCACCATTACCGCGGAGTTCTCTTCGGCCTCGCGCGTGGAGGCGCCCAGGTGCGGCAGCGCCACCACGCCCGGTTGCCCGAGGAGCATCGCGGAAGGAAAATCGGTGACGTAGCTGCGCAGGCGCTGGGCACGCAGCGCCTTGAGCACCGCCGCGTCCTCCACCACTCCATCGCGCGAGAAATTGAGCAGGACCGATCCGGCGCGCAGATGCTCGATGTTCTTCGCGTTCACCAGGTGGCGGGTCTTGTCCACCAGCGGGATGTGCAGCGTGACGAAATGGCTGGCTTTGAGCAACTCATCGATGGAATTGGCGCGCTTCACCTGCGAGGGCAGGCCCCACGCGGCGTCCACCGTGATCTCCGGGTCGTAGCCCGTCACCTGCATGCCCAGGCGGATCGCCGCCTCGGCGACCAGGCTGCCGATCTTGCCAAGGCCGATGACCCCCAGCGTGTGGCCGGGCAGCTCGAAGCCGGCGAAGGACTTCTTGCCGTCCTCGACGCGCTGGTCCAGGTCGACCGCTTCGCGCCCCAGGCCCTGCACGAAATTGAGCGCCGGCGCCAGGTTGCGTGCCGCGATCAGCAGGCCCGCCAGCACCAGCTCCTTGACGGCGTTGGCGTTGGCGCCCGGCGCGTTGAACACGGGCACGCCGCGCTTGGACAGTTCGGCCACCGGGATATTATTGGTGCCGGCGCCGGCACGCGCCACCGCCTTGAGGTTCGCGCCGAAGGCCATCTGGTGCAAATCCTGCGAGCGCACCAGCACCACATCGGGCGACTTGGCTTCCTTCACCAGCGCGTAGCGTTCGGCCGCGAAGCGCTTGAGTCCCTGCTGCGCGATCTGGTTGAGGACCAGGACCTCGAATTTCCTGCCCGCTTTAACCATGTCGCGCCGAGAATTCCCTCATGTAGGCCGCGAGTTGCTGCACGCCTTCGAGCGGCATGGCGTTGTAGATCGAGGCGCGCATGCCGCCCACCGACCGGTGGCCCTTCAGTTGCACCATGCCGCGCTCCTGCGCGCCTTTGAGGAACGGCGCGTCGAGCCGCTCGTCCGGGAGGCGGAACGGCACGTTCATGCGCGAGCGGTCCTCCTTGGCCACCGGGTTGCTGTAATAACCCGCATCGATGGCGTCGTAGAGCAGTTTCGCCTTTTGCACGTTGCGCCGCTCGATTTCGGCGACGCCACCAAGTTGCTTGAGCCATTTGAACACCAGCCCGGCAACGTAGATCGGGTAGGTCGCCGGCGTATTGAGCATCGAATCGGATTCGGCCTGCCGCTTGTAGTCCATCACCGTGGGCGTGCCCCTGGCGGCGGCGCCGATCAGGTCATCGCGCACGATGACGACGGTGAGGCCCGCCGGGCCGAGGTTTTTCTGCGCGCCGGCGTAGATCAGGCCGAATTTCGATACCTCGAGCGCGCGCGACAGGAGGTGCGAGGACGCGTCGGACACCAGTGGCACCGCGCCGGTGTCCGGCGTCCAGTGGAACTCGACGCCGCCGATGGTCTCGTTGGAGCAGTAATGCACGTAGGCCGCGTCGCTGCGGACCTGCCAGTCGCGCGGCGCGTAGGTGAATTTTCGATCCTCCGAACTGGCAGCCACATGGACTGCGCAGTAGGCCTGCGCTTCCTGCGCCGCTTTCTTCGACCACTCGCCGGTGAGCACGTAGTCGGCGCCGGTCTTGCCGCGCAGAAGGTTCATCGGCACCTGCGCGAACTGCAGCGTGGCGCCCCCCTGCAGGAGCAGCACCTTGTAGTGTGCCGGGATGGCGAGCAGCGCGCGCAGGTCGCGCTCGGCTTCGGCCGCAATGCCGGTGAACTCCTTGCCGCGATGGCTCATCTCCATCACGCCCATGCCGGCGCCGTGCCAGTCGAGAATCTCGTCGCCGGCGCGCGAGAGCACTTCGGCCGGCAGCATGGCGGGGCCGGAGCTGAAATTGAAGATACGGGACATCAGTGAACGGTGGGCGGCGGCTCCTCTGCCGCCGGCAGCGAGACTGCGCCATCGCCGCCATTGCCGCCGTTGCCTTCCTCCCCGTCTTGCTCTTCGATGCGCTCCAGGCCCGCCAGTTTTTCGCCCTCGCCCAGCGCGATCAGCGTCACGCCCTGGGTCGAGCGGCCCTGCTCGCGGATCTGCGCCACCTTGGTCCGGATCAGCACGCCGCCGGTGGAAATCAGCATCACCTCGTCGCTGTCCTCGACCAGCACCGCGCCGACCAGGGCGCCATTGCGCTCGCTCGCCTGGATCGCGATCAGGCCCTGGCCGCCGCGCCCGTGCTTGGTGTACTCGGCGATCGGCGTGCGCTTGCCGAAGCCGTACTCGGTGGCGGTGAGCACAGTGCGGCTTTCGTCCTTTGCCGCCAGCATGCACACCACGCGATGGCCGCCGCCCTCGGGCAGGCGCATGCCGCGCACCCCCGTGGCCTGGCGGCCCATCGGCCGCACCTCGTCCTCGGCGAAGCGCACCGACTTGCCCTCCGAGGAAAACAGCATCACGTCGTAGCTGCCGTCGGTGAGCACCACGCCCACCAGGTAGTCGCTCTCGTCCAGGTTCACGGCGATGATGCCGCTGGGGCGCGGGCGCGAAAAATCGGCCAGCGGCGTCTTCTTCACCGTGCCCCGCGTGGTCGCCATAACCACGTAATGCTGCTCGTCGAACTCCTTCACCGGCACCACGGCGGTGATTTTCTCGCCTTCCTCCAGCGGGAACATGTTGACCACCGGCTTGCCGCGGCTGGCGCGGCTGCCCTGCGGCACCTCGAACACCTTGAGCCAGTACAGGCGCCCGCGGTTGGAAAAGCACAGCAGGTAGTCGTGCGAATGCGCGATGAACAGCCGCTCGATGAAGTCGTCCTCCTTGGTCGCCGCCGCCTGCCTGCCGCGCCCGCCGCGGCGCTGTGCGCGATAGTCGGCCAGCGGCTGCGACTTGACGTAGCCGCCGTGCGAGAAAGTGACCACCATGTCCTGCGGTGCAATCAGGTCCTCGATCGAGATGTCCTCGGCCACGCTCACGATCTCGGTCCTGCGCGGGTCGCCGAACTCCTGCTTTACCTTGCGCAACTCGCCGGCGATGATCGCGGTGATGCGCGCCGGCTGCTCGAGGATGTCGAGCAGGTCGGCGATCAGTGCGACCACTTCCTTGTACTCCGCGCGGATCTTGTCCTGCTCGAGGCCGGTCAGACGCTGCAGTCGCAGCTCGAGGATCGCCTGCGCCTGTTCGTCGGAGAGCCGGTAGCCGTCTTCCTTCTGCCCGAACTCGGGCGCGAGCCCCTCCGGGCGGTACTGCCCGGCGGCGGAGCGACCGAGCATCTCGCGCACCAGGGGCGAGGGCCAGGCGCGCGCCATCAGTTCGCGCTTGGCGTCGGCGGGGGTCGGCGCCCGCTTGATCAGCGCGATCACGTCGTCGACGTTGGACAAAGCCACAGCCAGGCCTTCGAGGATGTGGCCGCGCTCGCGCGCCTTGCGCAGGTCGAACGCCGTGCGCCGCGTCACCACCTCGCGCCGGTGCGAGACGAAGGCGTCGATCATCTCGCGCAGGTTGAGCAGCCGCGGCTGGCCGTCCACCAACGCCACCATGTTCATGCCGAAGCTGTCCTGCAGCTGAGTCTGCTTGAAAAGGTTGTTGAGCACCACGTCCGCAATCTCGCCGCGCTTGAGCTCGACCACCACGCGGATGCCGTCCTTGTCGGATTCGTCGCGGATATCCGAGATGCCGTCGATCTTCTTCTCCGTGACCAGGTCGGCGATGCGCTCCAGCAGCGCCTTCTTGTTCATCTGGTAGGGCAGCTCGTCCACCACGATCGACTGGCGGTTGCCCTTTTCCATGTCCTCGAAGTGGGTGCGCGCGCGCATCACCACGCGCCCGCGCCCGGTGCGGTAGCCCTCGTGCACGCCCGCCAGCCCGTAGATGATCCCCGCGGTTGGAAAGTCGGGCGCCGGCACCAGCTTCATCAGTTCCTCGATGGCGCAGCGCGGGTTCTCCAGCAGGTGCAGGCAGGCATCCACCACCTCGTTCAGGTTGTGCGGGGGGATGTTGGTCGCCATGCCGACCGCGATGCCGGAGGAACCGTTGATCAGCAGGTTGGGGATCTTCGACGGCAGCACCAGCGGCTCGAGCTCCTTGCCGTCGTAGTTCGGCCCGAAGTCGACGGTCTCCTTGTCGATGTCGGCGAGCAGTTCGCCGGCGATCTTGTCCAGCCGGCACTCGGTGTAGCGCATCGCCGCCGCGTTGTCGCCGTCGATGGAGCCGAAGTTGCCCTGGCCGTCGACCAGCATGTAGCGCAGCGAGAAGTCCTGCGCCATGCGCACCAGCGTGTCGTAAATGGCGTTGTCGCCGTGAGGGTGGTACTTGCCCATCACCTCCCCGACCACGCGCGCGCACTTGACGTAGCTGCGATTCCAGACGTTGTTCGACTGGTGCATCCCGAACAGCACGCGCCGGTGTACGGGCTTGAGGCCGTCGCGCACATCGGGCAGCGCGCGCCCCACGATCACGCTCATCGCGTAATCGAGGTACGAGCGGCGCATCTCCTCCTCGAGGCTGACGGGGAGGATTTCCTTGGCGAACTGTTCCATTTCGGCTCTTGTTCTGAGGGGGAAAGCGGGCCGGTCGAGCGGCGATATCGAGCGCGCAATTTTATCACGCGACACCCTCTCGACCTGCGCTCGCCCCTATGATTAAATACGGGCGTCCCTAGGGAGGAAGACAATGAATATCCGCATGCACGCGCAGTCGTTCGTTCTTGCCGCCGCGCTCGCCGCGCTGGTGGGTTGCGCCACCACCGAGGAACCCGCTCCGGCTCCGGCGCCTGCGCCTGCGCCCGCGACACCGGCCCCGGCCCCTGCACC
>CAZOSA010000021.1:0-18923 GCA_964582155.1 uncultured Enterobacteriaceae bacterium
TCAGCAGCTTCAGGGTGTCGTCGATCGAGGTAGGAATAGATGCGGGCAGGGGTGTGGGCATGAAAAAGCCCGCTCGAGGCGGGCTTGCTCAAGCGAGCGGCTATTCTATTTCATCGCGGCTTCGACCGCGCGCCTGGCCATCACCGTGATCAGGTGGGCGCGGTACTCCGCCGAGGCGTGCAGGTCGCTGTTCAGCCCGTCCGGCTTGATCTTGAGGCCGGCCACCGACTCCGGCGCGAACTTGGCCGTGAGCGCCTTTTCCATCTCGGCGAGGCGCAGCGCGCAGGGCCCCGCTCCCGTTACCGCCACGCGCACCCCGGCGCCGGTGTCGGCCACGAACACGCCGACGATGGCGAAGCGCGACGCCTGGTTCCGGAACTTCATGTAGGCGGCGCGCTTGGGCACCGGAAAGCTCACCGAAGTGATGATCTCGCCGGGCTTGAGCGCAGTTTCGTACAGGCCCTTGAAGAACTTGTCGGCCGCGTGCGTGCCCTTGGTGGTGGTGATGGTCGCGCCCAGACCGAGCACGGCCGCCGGGTAGTCGGCCGCAGGGTCGCTGTTGGCAAGCGCGCCGCCCAGGGTGCCCATGTTGCGCACCTGCCGGTCGCCGATCATGCCGGCGAGCGCGGCCAGCGCGGGAATTGACTTCTTCACTTCGGCCGACCCCGCCACGTCCGCGTGGCGCGTCATCGCGCCGATGGTGACGGTCTTGGCATCGACCTTGATGCCGGCGAGGTCCTTGATCGTGCCGAGATCGACGATGTCGGTGGGCGCGGCGAGGCGCAGCTTCATCGCCTGCACCAGAGACTGGCCGCCGGCGAGGAGCTTGGCGTCCGCGCTCTTGGCCGCGAGCGCGGCGGCGTCGTTCACGTTGGAAGGACGGTGGTAGTTGAATGCGTGCATGGTGGTTTCCTTAGGCCGCTTTTTTCTGACGGAGGGTGCGCCACACGGTTTGCGGCGTCGCCGGCATCGGTATGTCCTTCACCCCGAGCGCGTCGGTGATGGCGTTGATCAGCGCGGCCGGCGCGCCGATGGCGCCCGCCTCGCCGCAGCCCTTCACGCCGAGCGGGTTGTGCGTGCAAGGCGTCTCGCGCGTATCGACCTGGAAGAAAGGCACGTCGTCGGCGCGTGGGATGCAGTAGTCCATGAACGAGCCGGTGAGGAGCTGCCCGGTGGAGTCGTATTTCGCGCCTTCGATAAGCGCCTGGCCGATGCCCTGCGTGAGGCCGCCGTGCACCTGGCCCTCGACGATCATCGGGTTGATGATCTTGCCGAAGTCGTCCACCGCGGTCCAGCGGACTACCTTGACCACCCCGGTCTCCGGGTCCACCTCCACTTCGCAGACGTAGGTGCCGGCGGGGAAGGTGAAATTGGATGGGTCGTAGAACGCGTTCTCGTTCAGCCCGGGCTCGAGCTTGTCGTGCGGGTAGTTGTGTGGCACGTAGGCCGCGAAGGCCACTTCGCCGAACGTCTTCTGCTTGTCGGTGCCGGTCACCTTGAACACACCGCTCGCGTACTCGATGTCGCCTTCTGCCGCCTCCAGGAGGTGCGCGGCGATCTTCTTGCCCTTGGCGATGATCTTGTCCAGCGCCTTGACGATGGCGGTGCCGCCCACGGCAATCGAGCGCGAGCCGTAGGTGCCCATGCCGAACAGGATCTTCGAGGTGTCGCCGTGCACGATGTCCACGTTTTCGATCGGCATGCCCAGCCGGTCGGCGACGACCTGCGCGAATGTCGTTTCGTGGCCCTGGCCGTGCGAGTGCGAGCCGGTGAATACGGTGACCGAGCCAGTCGGGTGCACGCGGACTTCGCCCGCCTCGAACAGGCCCGCCCTCGCGCCGAGCGATCCGGCGACCGCCGAGGGCGCGATGCCGCAGGCCTCGATGTAGGCGGCATAGCCCATGCCGCGCAGCTTGCCCCTGGCTTCGGAAGCCTTCTTGCGCGCCGGGTAGCCGGCGACGTCGCCGAGTTTCTGCGCCGCATCCATGGTCGCGTCGTAGTCGCCGATGTCGTAGAGCAGGGCGACCGGCGTCTGGTAGGGAAAGCTGCGGATGAAGTTTTTGCGCCGGATTTGCGCCGGGTCCATCTTCATCTCGCGCGCCGCGGTTTCCACCAGGCGCTCGACCACATAGGTCGCCTCTGGCCGGCCGGCGCCGCGATAGGCGTCCACCGGCGCGGTGTTGGTGAACACCGCGGTCACTTCGACGTGGATCGCCGGGGTGGTGTATTGCCCGGCGAGCAAAGTGGCGTAGAGGATCGTCGGGATCGCCGAGGCGAAGGTGGACAGGTAGGCGCCCATGTTCGCCGTGGTCTTCACCCGCAGCGCCAGGAACTTGCCGTCCTTGTCCAGCGCCAGCTCGGCGATGGTGTGGTGGTCGCGCCCGTGCGCGTCCGACGTGTACGACTCGGAGCGGTCCGCGGTCCACTTCACCGGCCGTGCCAGCTGCTTGGAGGCCCAGGTGACGACCACGTCCTCGGCATAAAGATAGATCTTGGAACCGAAGCCGCCGCCGACGTCGGCGGCCACCACGCGCACCTTGTGCTCGGGCAGGCCCATGACGAAGGCGGTCATCAGCAAGCGCTCGACGTGCGGGTTCTGGCTGGCCACGTACAGGGTGTAGCTGTCGTCGGCGCGGCTGTAGGAGCCGTTGGCCGCGCGCGGCTCGATGGCGTTCGGAATCAGGCGGTTGTTGACGAAATCGAGCTTGGTGACGTGCGCCGCCTTGGCGAAGGCCGCGTCCACTGCCGCCTTGTCGCCCAGCGCCCACACGTAGCAGGTATTGTCCGGCGCGATCTCGTGCAGTTGCGGCGCGCCCTTGGCGCGCGCGAGGCGCCCGTCGGCCACCGCGGGCAGCACTTCGTAATCCACCTGCACCAGCTCGGCGGCGTCCTGCGCCTGGTCCTGGGTCTCGGCGACGACCACGGCGACGTGGTCGCCGACGTAGCGCACCTTGCCCTGCGCGAGCACCGGGTGCGGCGGCTCCTTCATCGGCTGTCCGTTGACATCGGTAATCAGCCAGCCGCAGGGCAAGCCGCCGAGCTTGGCGGCGGCGATGTCCTCGCCGGTGTACACGGCGAGCACGCCAGGCGAGCTCTTCGCCGTGGCGGAGTTCACCGACTTGATTTTCGCGTGCCCGTGCGGCGAGCGCACGAACGCGGCGTAGGTCTGGCGCGGCAGCGTCACGTCGTCCGTGTACTGGCCCGCGCCGGTGAGAAAGCGGTAATCCTCTTTGCGCTGTATGCGAGCGCCGATCAGCGGTGCACCCATGGGCGTCTCCCTATTTTGCTGCCGCCATGGTCTTGGAACCGGCCATGATCGATTTGACGATGTTGTGGTAGCCCGTGCAGCGGCACAGGTTGCCTTCCAGCGACTCGCGCACGTCGTGCTCGCTCGCGCCGGGATGACGCGCGGCGAAGTCCACCGCGTTCATCACCATGCCCGGGGTGCAAAAACCGCACTGCAGTCCGTGGTGCTCCTTGAACGCGGCCTGCATCGGGTGCAGCGTGCCGTCGGCTTTGGCCAGGCCCTCGATGGTGAGGATGTCCGCGCCCTCGGCCTGCATGGCGAGCATCGAGCAGGACTTCACCGCCTTGGCGTTCATGTGCACGGTGCAGGCGCCGCACTGCGCGGTGTCGCATCCGACGTGGGTGCCGGTGAGGCGCAGATGCTCGCGGATGAAGGTAACGAGAAGCGTGCGCGCTTCGACTTCCCCTGACACAGCCTTGCCGTTGACCTTCATGGAAACTTTGACTGCCATGCTGCCTCCTTCGACCGTGCGTCGATTATTTGTTGTCGGCGGGGCGGACATCCTAGCCAAGCGCGCCACGTGGATCAATGTTGCGCCGCAATAGCCCGCCACGGTAGTAAACTCCCCGGCCATGGATTCCGTGGATATCGAAGTGCTGCGCAGCGTCGAGGCCTGGCGCCGGGCCGGGCATCGCGTCACGTTCGGCACCATCGTCAAGACCTGGGGTTCGGCGCCGCGGCCGGTCGGCGCGCTGGTGGTGATCCGCGACGACGGCCAGGTGGTCGGCTCGGTGTCGGGCGGCTGCGTCGAGGACGACCTGATCGAGAAGGTACGCGCGCAGTCCGTCGCCAAGGACTTGCCGCAACTGGTCACCTACGGGGTCACCAACGAAGAAGCGACGCGCTGGGGACTGCCCTGCGGCGGCACGCTGCAGCTGGTGCTCGAGCCGGTGACGGAGGCGAGCGCCCTCGGCGAACTCCTGGAAACGGTCGCGAAGCAACGGCTGGTAAAGCGGCGGCTGGACATGCGCACCGGCCGCGCCACGCTGCAGCCAGGCCAGTGGCAGGACGCGCTCGAATTCGATGGCGCGGCGCTCACCACGGTGCACGGGCCGCGCTGGCGCCTGGTGCTGATCGGCGCGGGCCAGCTCACGCAGTACCTCGCGGAGATGGCGCGCATGCTCGACTACCACGTCAGCGTGATCGAGCCGCGCGAGGAATATGCCAGCGGCTGGAACGTGGCCGGGATCGCGCTGGATCAGCGCATGCCCGACGACGTGATTGCGGCCATGAACCTCGATGGCCACAGCGCGGTGGTGGCGCTGACGCACGACCCCAAGATCGACGACCTGGCGCTGATGGAGGCGCTCAAGTCGGCCGCGTTCTACGTCGGCGCCATCGGCTCGAAGAAGAACAACGACGCGCGCCGCCTGCGGTTGCGCGAGTTCGACCTTTCGCAAGGCGAGATCGCGCGCCTGCGCGGCCCGGTGGGGCTGTACATCGGCTCCAAGACCCCGCCCGAGATCGCGGTGGCGATCCTGGCCGAGATGACCGCGGTGCGCCACGGCGTGAGCGAGCCGAACTGGGCGGCGAAAAAAGACTCGCGCTTCGATCCGTCGGCGTGCGAAGTCAAGACTTGAAGTTCGTCGGCCTGCTGCTCGCCGCAGGCTCCGCCTCCCGTTTCGGTTCCGACAAGCTGCAGCATGCCTTGCCGCATGGCGTGGCCATTGCCGTGCAGGCCGTGCGCCACCTGAAATCCGAAATACCGAGGGTCGTCGCCGTCGTGCGGCCCGGCGCCACGCAGACGGCGCGCGCGCTGGCCGCGGAAGGCTGCGAGGTGGTGGTTTGCGACCGGGCAGCCGAGGGCATGGGCGCAAGCCTTGCCTGCGCGGTGCGCGCCGCGGGCGCGGCCGACGGCTACCTGGTGGCGCTCGCCGACATGCCGTTCGTGCGCCCGAGCACCATCGCCGCGGTGCGCGACGCGCTGGCGCAGGGCGCCGCGCTGGCGGCGCCGTACTTCAGGGCGCAGCGCGGCCATCCGGTCGGTATTGCCGGCCGCTTTTGCGCTGAACTGCAGTGCCTCGCGGGCGACGAGGGCGCAAGGCGGCTCGTGGATGCGCATGCGGCGCAACTGGTCAAAGTCCCCGTGGGCGACCCGGGGGCGATCCGCGATATCGACCAGCCGGCGGATCTCGCGCCGCCGCTCGCGGTGTAACGACGCCTCCTTCGGTTAAACTCTTTTCACTTGTGCACAGAGGGCGAAGACCCGCGTGGAAACCGCGCTGCGCGCCGTGTTGTTCGCGGACGTTGCGGACAGCACCAGAATCTACGAGTCGCTGGGTGACGCGCCGGCGCTTGCCCTCATCAATACGCTGATCGGACGCCTGGAAAAGGCGGCGGCGCGTCACGGCGGGACCGTGGTGAAGAAACTGGGCGACGGCATGGTGTGCGCCTTTCCGGACGCCGACGCCGGCTTTCACGCGGCCTGCGATATGCAGATGACGACGACGGCGGCGCACCCGCCGCGCGCGCCGGACCGGCTGGCGATCAAGATCGGCTTCACCTTCGGCCCGATGGTGCTCTCGGGCGGCGACGTGTTTGGCGACACCGTCAACGTGTGCGCGCGGCTGGTGGCACTGGCCAACGGCGAACAGGTGATCACCACCCAGCAGACCGTGGACGCGCTGGAGGTGAGCCTGCGCGACCGCTGCCGGCAGCTGTTCCCGATCCGGGTGCGGGGCCGCAAGGAGGAAATCATCGCCTGCAACGTGCTGTGGCGCTCCGACCCGGATGCCACCGAGGCCAACCTGGCGCGCGCCACATTGACGCGCGCGCGCGAGTCCGTGCTGAAGATCAGTTACCAGGGAGATCTGCACGTGGTGCGTTCGGGTGGCGCCGGCATGCGCATCGGCCGCGACCAGGAGAACGACCTGGTGGTCGAAAGCCACTTTGCTTCCCGCGTCCATGCGCGGTTGTACGCGCGCGAAGAGCATTTCGTGCTCCAGGACCTGTCTTCCAACGGCACCTACCTGCTCTCGGACGGCAACAGTGCGGAGATTCTCCTGCGGCGCGAAGAGGCGGTCCTGGGCGATCGCGGCTGGATCGGCCTGGGCAACAGCGCCGCGCGCCACGGCGACCACGCGCTGCGCTACCGGGTGGAGCCCGAGTCGGATTGAGCAAAGGGGGCCGGCCCCTCCTGTAAAATCGCCGGCTTCCCCTCCAGCCTCGCCATGTCCGCCTCCGATCTCCTTGCCCGCACCGACCCCGAGCTCTGGGACGCCATCAGCCTGGAGAACCGCCGCCAGGAAGACCACGTCGAGCTGATCGCTTCGGAGAACTACGTCAGTCCCGCGGTGCTCGCGGCGCAGGGCTCGCAGCTCACCAACAAGTACGCCGAGGGCTACCCCGGCAAGCGCTACTACGGCGGCTGCGAGTACGTCGACCTCGCGGAGACGCTGGCCATCGAGCGCGCGAAGAAGCTGTTCGGCGCGGACTGGGCCAACGTGCAGCCGCATTCCGGCTCGCAGGCCAACCAGTCGGTGTATTTCACTGTGCTCAAGCCGGGCGACAAGGTGCTCGGCATGTCGCTCGCCCACGGCGGGCACCTGAGCCACGGCTCGCGCGTGAACCTGTCGGGCAAGCTCTATGACTTCGTGCCTTACGGCCTGAACGCAAAGGAGGAGATTGACTACGAGGCGGCCGAGCGGCTCGCGCTCGAGCACCGGCCCAAGCTCATCGTCACCGGCGCCTCGGCCTACTCGCTGCGCATCGACTGGCAACGCTTCCGCGCCATCGCCGACCGGTGCGGCGCGCTGCTGATGGCCGACATCGCACACTACGCGGGGTTGGTGGCGGTCGGCCTCTATCCCTCGCCGGTCGGCGTAGCCCACTACGTCACCAGCACCACGCACAAGACGCTGCGCGGCCCGCGCGGCGGTCTGGTGCTCGGCATGGGGGACCTCGGCAAGGGCATCAACTCCGCGATCTTCCCCGGGCTGCAGGGCGGGCCGCTGATGCATGTGATCGCCGCCAAGGCGCTGGCCTTCGGCGAGGCGCTCAGGCCCGAGTTCAAGCTCTACCAGCAGCAGGTGCTGGACAACGCCAAGGTCATGGCGCGCGTGCTGATGGCGCGCGGCGTGCGCGTCGTGTCGGGGCGCACCGAGTCGCACATGATGCTGCTCGACCTGCGCGCACAAAAAATCACCGGCAAGGACGCCGAGGCCGCGCTCGGCCGCGCCCACATCACGGTGAACAAGAACGCCATCCCGAACGACCCGGAAAAGCCGATGGTCACTTCGGGCGTGCGCATCGGCACACCGGCGATGACCACACGCGGCTTCAGGCCAGGGGAGGCGGAAATTATCGCCAAGCTGATTGCCGACGTGCTCGAGCATCCCGCCGACGACGCCAACCTGCGGCGCGTGGCGCTCGAGGTGCAGGCGCTGTGCGCCCGGTTCCCGGTCTACGCGTAGGGTAGGGCGCCATGCGCTGCCCGTTCTGCGGCAACGAGGACACCCAGGTGCTGGATACGCGCTCCAGCCCCGAGGGGAGCTCGATCCGGCGCCGGCGCAAGTGCCCGGCCTGCGACAAACGCTTCACGACTTACGAGCACGTGGACCTGAAGATGCCGCGGCTGGTGAAGAAGGACGGCAGCCGCACCGAATTCGCCCGCGACAAGCTGGTCGGCAGCATGATGCTGGCGCTCAGGAAGCGCCCGGTGGCGACCGACGCCCTGGAAGGCGCGGTGGCGCGCATCGAGGAAAAACTGCGCTCCCTGGGCGAGCGCGAGGTGCGCACCAGCCGCGTCGGCGACCTGGTGATGCGCGAGTTGGCCAAGCTCGACAAGATCGCCTACATCCGCTTCGCCTCGGTGTATCGGAGCTTTGAGTCTCCGGATGACTTCCGCGAGGCGGTGCAGGAAGTGAAGCGGCCGCGCGGCAAGCGGCGCTAGAATCCGTCCGTGAGAATTGTCGGAACGCGCATTGAAAGACCGCTCTTGTTGCAGCCTACTGCGCAGCGATTGGCCGAGGGCGCGGACTGGTGTGCAGCGATGGCAATGCTCGGACGCATATCGACGTTCATTCCAAAGGGTGTTTACCGATTCCGTACGCATGCCGAAGCGGAAGAGCAGCGGCTTTCGTGCCTGGCCCGCGGCATGGCAAGGCGCGAAGCTGACGCTCGTCGAGCGGAGCGTTGAAAGAATCGCGCCGGCCGCGCAGGAGTCGCCCCAACGCCTGGCGATGACTTGGATGCCAGATCACCAGTGACCGCGTTCTCCACATTCGACCACGCGATGATGCGGCGTGCGCTGGTGCTCGCGGAGCAGGGCCTGTACACCGCGACACCCAACCCGCGCGTGGGCTGCGTGCTGGCGCAAGGCGAGCGGATCGTCGGCGAGGGCTGGCACGAGAAGACCGGCGCGCCGCACGCCGAAGCCAACGCGCTCGCCGCTGCCGGGTCGGTCGCCAAGGGCGCCACCGCCTATGTTTCGCTCGAGCCCTGCAACCACCACGGCAAGACGCCGCCCTGTGCGGACGCCTTGGTCAAGGCCGGGGTGGTGCGCGTGGTCGCGGCGATGCGCGATCCCAATCCTCAAGCGGCAAAGGGCGGCGACAAGCTCGCCGCCGCGGGTATCCGGTTCGAGCACAATCTGATGGAGGAGGAAGCGCGCGAGCTGAATATCGGCTTTGTCTCGCGTATGACGCGCGGACGGCCCTGGGTGCGCATGAAGATCGCCGCGACGCTGGATGGGCGCACCGCGCTGGCGAACGGGACATCGCAGTGGATCACGGGCCCCGAGGCGAGGAAGGACGGGCATCGCTGGCGCGCGCGGGCCTGCGCCATCCTCACGGGCGCGGGCACGGTGCGCGCGGACGATCCGCATCTCACGGTGCGCGAGGTCGAGACGCCGCGGCAGCCCTTGCGCGTGATCGCCGACAGCCACCTTGAGACGCCGCACCATGCGCGCATCCTGCAGGGCGACAAGGCGCTGGTTTTCGCCGCGGTGACCGGGAAATCTTTGCCGAACGCGGAGATCGTGGCGTTGCCCAACGCCGGCGGGAAAGTGGATCTGAAGAAGATGCTGGAAGAACTCGCGCGCCGCGGCGTGAACGAACTGCACGTCGAGGGCGGATTCAAGCTGAACGGGTCGCTCTTGCGCGAAGGTTGCGTGGACGAATTCCTGATCTACCTGAACCCGAGCCTGCTGGGAGATTCCGCGCAAGGCATGGTCAATCTCGCGGACATGACTTCATTGGATCAGCGTGTCGCGCTGAAGCTGCGCTCCGTCGAGCGCATCGGCGACGACTTGAGGATCATCGCGAGGCTCTGATGTTCACCGGCATCGTCCAAGCAGTCGGGAAAATCGTGAGCGTGAAGCCCTTCGTGCTGGACGCCGGCAAGTTGCCGCTGTCCGACGTCAGGGTCGGCGATTCGATGTGCGTGCAGGGCGCCTGCCTGACCGTTACCAGGAAGCGCGGCAAGCAATTGTCCTTCGACGTTTCGCGCGAGACTCTGGAGTGCACTACCGGGTTCGACCGTCCCGGGCCGGTCAACCTGGAGAAGGCGCTGCGCCTCGCCGACCGGCTCGGGGGGCACCTGGTGGCCGGGCACGTGGACGGCGTGGGGCACCTGGTGCAGGCGAAGGGCAGCGTCTACACGTTCCGCGCGCCGAAGGCAGTGGCGCGCTACGTCGCCCCCAAGGGCTCGATCTGCATCGACGGCGTGAGCCTGAGCGTGAACCGGGTGCGCGGCGCGGAGTTCGAGGTCAACCTGATCCCGCACACGTTGAAGGTCACGACGCTCGCGCGCCTCAAGCCGGGTACGGAGGTGAATCTCGAGGCGGACCTGATTGCGCGCTACGTGGAGCGGCTGCTATTGGCGTCCAAGTAAGTCCCGGCGTCCGGTCTCTTGCCTCGACGTCAGCTTCGGACCCAGAGCGGACATTCAGCCTCGATCAACTGGAAGCCTTCTTTGCAGCATTCCTCTCTAGTATCAGCCTGTCCCCGACATCGCGTAGCGCGGCGCGAGGCGAGGGGCTCGCCAGCGCTCTCGCTCGCGACGCAGGCTCGAAGGGTATACTTGTTCTGCACCAGCACGCTCAGGGGGCCCGCAAGAGCTTGTGTCCCGGATTGACCGGGCCAAAACGCTTGTGTCATTTTTTATTCACCGGAGGAAGACATCTATGAAGATGAACACTTATCGCTATGCGGCGGCATCCACGATTTTCCTTGGATTGCTGCTGACAGTGCCCGCGGTCTGGACGCAAGCGCAGGCCGGCGGGCATATCTCGCTCGTGCCGAAGGAGCTGAAATGGAACGACGCACCCGGCTTAGGCCCGGGCGTCAAGACCGCGATGATCGAAGGTGATCTCAAGGCGGCGGGCCCCGTGATGATGCGGATCAAGTTCCCACCCAATGCCAAGATTGCCCCCCACACCCACCCGCTGATCGAGCACGTCACGGTGCTGTCGGGCACCTTTTATCTGGGAATCGGGGAGAAGGTCGAGGCGTCCAAGGCAAGAGCGTATCCAGCCGGCGCGGTCGTTGTGATCCCGCAAGGCATGCCGATGTTTGCATTCGTGAAGGGCAAGGAGACGATTGTCCAGGTCCATGGCATCGGGCCGTGGGGAGTCAATTATCTCAATCCGGCGGACGCGCCTGCTGCGAAGAAAAAGTGAAAATATCCGCGATGGCGCCTCACCTACCGATGTCTTGAACCACCGGAACGGTGAGATCAGAGCCGCTGCCGCTTGGCTCCTCGCTTACTGAAAAAAAGGCGGCTGCACAGATTGTGTGAAAACGCTCTAGAACAGCGCTTAAAGGCAACGCCCCGAAGAGTTCGGGGCGTTTTTTTACGTCGGCGGGTACTCCGCCCGCGCGCTCGGCGAGCGGGCGAAAGCGCTCAAAGCACCAGAGGCGGCAAAGACGCCCCCGGCAGAACTCGAGCCCGTGAGCGGGTTCGCGGCCAGAGCGAGGGCCGCCTGGGCGCGGCTGATCCGCAAGGTGTACGAAGCCGCCAGCGCGGCGGCCTCGTAACCTGAGCCGCAGCCGGGCACCAGGATGCGGCAGGGCTTCAGCGCGCCTGCGGCGAGCCACGCGCCGAGTTGCGGATTGGCCTCGCCCCGGTCCCAGGGCGTGTCGCCCGCGGCAAAGCGCTGCTCCCAGAATTCCCTCGTCGGTCCGGCCATGATGATCCGCAGATCCTATATCCTCGCGCGCGCGGTCGCCGCGCACCCGGTTCCGGTCGCGCGAGAACCATGAGCGTGCAGCGGGCCGTTGAGTTGTCCTATCCTTTTCTCGCCACGTACTTCACGCCTTCGACGCCGTGGAAGTCAGCATCCTGCGTCCAGAAGGTGGCGCCAAGGGTGTGAGCAGTCGTGAGCATGATGCTGTCGGCCATCGGCAGGCGGCGCTCGATGCTCGCCTTCGCGGCGGAGAGCGCAATTGCCGCCGTCAGATCGACGATCTGCCCCTGCTGCATCAGCGCCACTGCCTGCAAGGCCTGTCCCTCGCCGCGCTGTTGCAGGACGCGCTTGAACACCTCGTACAGGCTCAACGTCGGGACCAGCAGGTCGCGCGTGGCCTCGACTGCCGGAGCGAAAAACGCGGCGTTGCGGCCGTCGGCGAAATACTCCAGCCAGCCGGAAGAATCGACGACGTTCACGCGCGGTCATCCTCGCGCTGCACGTCGGTAGCCACGCCTTTGAGGAACCCCCGCATTTTCTTCATCGGCCGCTGCGGAATCAGCTCGATGCGGTTTTCATACACCATGGCGTGGACCTTCTGCCCCGGGGCGAGCTTGAGCGAATTGCGGATCTCCTTGGGAATGACAACCTGGAACTTGGGGGAAATCGTGACAGTTTCCATCGGCTTCCTATCGATCAAGAAATCGTATGACGATTATCTTATCGATCCGGTGGCGGGTCAAGCGAGCGGCGGGAACAACGCCCAGGATTCCCTCGTCGGTCCGGCCATGGCGGTCCGCCAATTGGTGACCGACGGCATCCTGTCTAGAGCTCTTTGTTTGTCTCGGCTTGCGCGAGTTTGGAGCGCCAATCCTTGCGGCGCGAGATCTGGGCGATGGTGGACCAGGCCAGCAGCGCGGCGCTCACCGCCAGCAGCGCCAGCGAGATCGGGCGCTGCAGGAAGATCGTCCAGGCGCCGTCGGACATGATGAGCGACTGGCGCAGCGACATCTCGAAGATCGGCGCGATGACCAGGCCGAGCACCAGCGGCGCCGGGTCGAAGCGGAGCTTCTTCAGGCCGTAGCCGACGACGCCCATGATCAGCATGATCCAGACGTCGACTATCGAGTTGTTGACCTCGTACACGCCGATGACGCAGAACATGATGATCAGCGGATAGAGATAGGCGTAGGGAATGCGCAGCAGGTTCACGAACACGCCGACCAGCGGCAGGTTGAGCGCGAGCAGCATCAGGTTGCCGACGTACATCGAGGCCACGAACCCCCAGAACACGTCGGGATGATCGTTCACCAGCGTCGGCCCCGGCGGCACGCCGTGGATCAGCAGCGCCGCCATCAGCACCGCCGTCACCGGCCCGGTCGGGATGCCGAGCGCCAGCATCGGCACGAAGGAGGCGGTGGAGGCGGCGTTGTTGGCCGATTCGGGCCCGGCAACGCCGGCGACCGCGCCCTTGCCGAATTCCTCGGGTGTCTTGGACACGCGTTTTTCCAGCGCGTAGGACATGAAGCTGGAAATGATGTGGGCCGAGCCCGGAATGATGCCGATGACGAAACCGAGCGCCGAGCCGCGCACGATCGGCAGCGCGGACTGGCGCCATTCCTCGCGGTTCGGCCACAGCTCGCGCAGTTTGGGGCGGATCACCTCGGTCGTCACCTGCCGGCTCGGCGTGGACAGGATCTCGCCGAGCCCGAACAGGCCGACCGCGACCGGCACGATGCCGATGCCGTCGCCGAGCTCGGGAATGTCTAAGGAATAGCGGAAGTGGCCGGTCATCACGTCGATGCCGATGGTGCCGAGCAGCAGGCCCAGGGCGGCCATCAGCAGGGTGCGCAGGAGCGAGCCCGTCGACATGTAGGCGAGGAAGATGAGCCCCAGCACCAGGAGCGCGGTGTATTCGGGCGGGCCGAATCCCAGCGCGAAATCCGCGAGCGGCGGCGCCACCAGCGTGAGCAGCAGAACGCCGAAGGTGCCGGCGACGAACGAGCCGATCGCGGCGATGCACAGTGCGGCGCCGGCGCGGCCCTTCCTCGCCATGGCGTTGCCGTCGATGCAGGTCATCACCGAGGCGGCCTCGCCCGGGATGCGCAGCAGGATCGAGGTGGTCGAGCCGCCGTATTGCGAGCCGTAATAGATGCCCGCCAGCATCACGATCGCCTTGGTGGCGTCCAGGCCGAACGTCAGCGGCAGCAGGATGCTGATGCCGGCGAGCGGGCCGATGCCGGGCAGCATGCCCACCAGCGTCCCGACCAGGCAGCCGAGAAAGGCGTACCACAGCACGTCGGGCCGCAGCGCGACCGAGAACCCGAGCCACAGACTGTCGAGCGTTTCCAGCGTCAGAACCAGAGCATGCCGCGCTCGAGCGGGGCTTTCAGCGCCTTGCCGAACAGCCAATAGGCGAACAGCGTCAGCCCGATCGCGTAGCCGGCCGCGACGAGCGCGTTACGCCGTTCGACCACCACGAGCAGCGCGAAGACCAGCAGCGCCATGGCGATCAGGAAGCCAAGCGGCCGATAGGCAGCGACCGCGCCCGCCGCAATCAGCACCACCCGCGCGGCATGGCCGCGGTCGCTCCAGTCGATCGTCGCGAATTCCAGGCTCTGTGCCGCGCCGATGAGGATGAGCGCGGCAAACAGCATCATCAGCCCCGCCACCAGCTTCGGCATCATGCCGGCGCCCGGGGCCGAGAGGCTGCCGAACGGCAGATCCCCGCTGACCGCGAACACCACGATGCCGAGCGCAACGAACGCGGCGCCGGCGACGTGGTCGACGCGGATGATCAGCCCTGCACCTTGCCGATCGACTTTACCGCGGCTTCGACCCGTTTGGCGTCGGCGTCCCAGAACCTGGCGAACTCCGGCTGGTCGAGATAGGCCACTTCGTCGCCGATGTTCTTGATGGTGTTCTTGAACTGATCGGTCGCCACGGCCTTTTTGGTTTCCGCACGCAGGCGATTCACGATCGCGTCCGGCGTGCCCTTCGGAGCGAACAGGCCGACCCAGAGGGAGAACTCGACGTCATGGCCGAGCTCTTTCAGCGTCGGGACGTCGGGTGCGGACGCGGCGCGCGCGGCACCGAAACCGGCGAGGGCCCGCAGCTTGCCGGCCTTCATGTGTCCGCTGGCCGCAGCGATCGAAGAAACCAGCACCTGCGAATTGTCGCCGAGGATGGCGGTCAAAGCCGGTCCGCCGCCGTTGGTCGGCAAGTGCCGCATCTGTATTCCCGCCGCCTGCATGAACAGCGCGGTCGGCAGGTGCAGGGCGCCGTACAGGCCGGAGGAACTGAAGATGATGCCGTTCGGCCGTTGCTTTGCGTCGTCCACCAGATCCTTTAACGTCTTGTACGGCTGCTTGTCGTTGACCAGGAGGACCATCGGCCCCGCCGTCAGGCGCGCGATCGGGATGAAGTCCGCGCGGGTGAATTTGGGCTGGCGACCGAACAGCTTGTCGACCTCCGGGAAGCCCGAGATCGAAACGATGTGCACCAGCAGCGTGTAGCCGTCCGGCTTGGCGTTGGCGACGAACTGCGCGCCGACCGCGCCGGCCGCGCCGGCTTTGGTTTCCATGACCACCGGCTGCTTGAGCAGCGGTTCCATCACGGCGGCGAGCGGCCGTCCAACCACGTCGGCCGCCCCGCCCGGCGGGAACGGGTTGACGAACGTAACCGGCCGCGACGGGTACGCGTCCTGGGCGAACGCTGGCTTGGCGGCGAATGCGGCAGCGGCCGCCGCCGAGCCGACGATGAAGTTTCTTCTATCCATGTTCTCCTCCTCCAAAGAGTGCAGACTCGATGCTACCGTAACATATGAACGTGAGCGAGATCAGAGACTGCCTGCCTCCCGACCGAAATCCGCGCCGACCCGGCCTCGTGCTGCCCGAGGGGTCCATCGACACGCACGTCCATGTGTTCGAGCCAGGTTACGCCCTTTCCCCGGGCCGTGGATACAACCCGCCCTACTCGAGGCTCGCCGACCTCAAGCACCTGCACGCCACGCTCGGCATCGACCGCGTGGTGTTCACGCAGCCTTCGGTCTACGGCACCGACAATTCGGCGATCCTGAATGCCATGGCGGCGCTCAACGCGCAGACGCCCAACCGGGCGCGCGCCGTCGTGGCGCTCGACATGGATGTCACCGAAAAACAGCTCGCCGCGCTCGATGCGTCCGGTGTGCGCGGCGTGCGGCTCAACACCGACAACAAGGGCGGCATGCCGATCAGGGTCGCCGAAATCCCCGATCTCGCAGCCCGGATCAGGCCATTCGGCTGGCACCTCGAGTTCCTTTTCCCCGGCAAGGACATCGTCGAGCGGATGCCGCTCTTCACCGCGCTGAAGCTGCCGATGTCGATCGCCCATTTCGCCTATCAGCCGGCGAGCGCCGGGGTCGCGGCGCCAGGCTTCCAGGCGCTCATCGAGCTCGTGCGGCGCGGGAATACCTGGATCAAGATCTCCGGCGCCAACCGCGTGGCCGCGACCGATCTGCCGCCTTACGACGACGTGAAGCCGATGGCGCATGCCCTGATCGAGGCTGCGCCGGAGCGCATCCTGTGGGGAACCGACTGGCCGCATCCGAACAAGTACGTCGTCAACCCCAACGACGCGGATCTCGTCGATGCCTTCGGCGACTGGGTGAGCGACGACGGGATGCGCCGCAAGATCATGGTCGACACGCCCGCGGCGTTCTACAGGTTCAACGGCAGGCTTGACGACGGGTCTTGACGCCGGGCCAGGCCACCCGGCCTGCCCAAACCTCACGCATGCGTCCTAGCATCGGCTTCGACCCCGCGCTGCCGGTCAGCGCCAGGCGCGAGGAGATCCGCGCGGCCATCGAGAGACACCCGGTGGTCATCGTCTGCGGCGAGACCGGCTCCGGCAAGACCACCCAGTTGCCGAAGATCCTGCTCGAAATGGGGCGCGGTGAGAAAAAGTACATCGGCCATACCCAGCCGCGCCGCATCGCCGCGCGCTCGGTCGCGGCGAGGATCGCCGAGGAGTTGAAGGTCGAGCTCGGCACCGTGGTCGGCTACAAGGTGCGCTTCACCGACAAGGTCGGGCCGCGCACGGCGATCAAGCTGATGACCGACGGCATCCTCCTTGCCGAGACGCAAGGCGATCCGGAACTGCGCGCCTACGACGCGATCATCCTCGACGAGGCGCACGAGCGCAGCCTCAACATCGATTTCCTGCTCGGCTACCTCAAGCGGCTCCTGCCGCGGCGCCCGGACCTGAAGCTCGTCATCACTTCGGCCACCATCGACGCCGAGCGGTTCTCGAAGCATCTGGACGGCGCGCCGGTGATCGAGGTGTCCGGCCGGCTCTACCCGGTGGAACTGCGCTACCGCCCGGTAGGCGGCGACGAACAGGACACGACGCGCGACGAGGAGGAGCAGGCGCTCGGCGACGCGGTGGAAGAGCTGTTCCGCGAAGGCCCCGGCGACGTGCTGGTATTCCTGCCCGGGGAGCGTGAGATCCGCGACGCCGCGGCGGTACTGGCGAAGAGGAAACTGAAGGGCGCCGAGGTGCTTGCGCTCTACGGCCGCCTGTCGGTGGCCGAGCAGGACCGCGTGTTCCACCCGGGCGGCGTGCGGCGCGTGGTGCTCGCCACCAACGTCGCCGAAACCTCGCTCACGGTGCCGCGCATCCGCTACGTGGTGGACGCAGGGCAGGCGCGCGTCAAGCGCTATTCCTACCGCAACAAGGTGGAGCAGTTGAGGGTCGAGAATATTTCGCAGGCGGCGGCGCAGCAGCGCGCCGGGCGCTGCGGGCGCGTGGCCGACGGCATCTGCATCCGCCTGTACGGCGAGGACGATTTCAAATTGCGGCCCGCGTACACCGAACCCGAGGTGCTGCGCTCCTCGCTCGCCGCGGTGGTCCTGCGCGCGCTGAGCCTTAACCTGGGAATGGTCGAGGACTTTCCGTTTCTCGATGCGCCGAATTCCCGCGCCATCGCGGACGGCTACGGCCTGCTCGCCGAGCTGGGCGCGGTGGACGACGAAAATCGGCTGACCGACGTGGGCCGGGAGCTTGCGCGGCTGCCGCTCGACCCACGCGTGGGGCGCATGCTGATCGCGGCGCGCGCCGAAGGCTGCCTGGAGCAGCTGCTGGTGATCGCCGCGGCGCTCTCGGTGCAGGACCCGCGCGAGCGGCCGCTGGCGAAGCAGGGCGCGGCGGACGAGCGGCACGCGCGCTACGCCGATGAGCGCTCCGATTTCCTCGCGTTGCTCAAGCTGTGGAAGCTGCAGGCGGAGCAGGGCCTGCGGCGCATCTGCCGCGACAATTTCCTCTCCTACCCGCGCATGCGCGAGTGGCGCGACGTGCACACGCAACTGCAAAGCGTGGCGGACGAGCTCGAGTGGAAGTCCTCGAGCGCCAAGGCGGACAAGCCCGATGGCTATCGCGCGATCCACCGCGCGCTGATCGCCGGGCTGCTGGGCAACGTCGGCTTGAAGGACCGGGCCGACAGCAATTACACCGGCGCGCGCGGCATCAAGTTCTGGGTGCACCCCGGATCGGGGACGAAACGGCCGGGCCAGTGGGTCATCGCCGCCGAGCTTGTCGAAACCACGCGGCTCTTTGCGCGCACCGCGGCGACGATCGAACCGCAGTGGCTGGAAGAACTGGGCGCGCACCTCCTGAAGCGCCACCGCGACAATCCGCACTGGGAGAAGATGCGCGCGCAGGTGGTGGCGCTCGAGCGCGGCACGCTTTACGGGCTGCCGGTGTACACGAACCGGAGCGTGCACTACGGGCCGCTCGACCCGGAATTGTCGCGAGGCATATTCTTGCGCTCGGCGCTGGTGGAGGGGGAGTTCGATTCGCGCGCGCCGTTCTTCGCGCACAACCGGCGCCTGGTGGCGGAGATCGAGCGCCTGGAGCACAAGTCGCGCCGACCCGACATTCTGGTGGACGAGGAGCTGATCCACGCTTTCTACGAAGAGCGCGTGCCACTAGGCATCCACAACGGCGCCGACTTCGACAAGTGGCGCAAGCAAGCCGAACGCGACGAGGCGAAGCTGCTCTACCTCAAGCGCGAAGACCTGATGCGCCACGAGGCGGCTGGGATCACCACCGACAACTTCCCGCACGAGCTCAAGCTCGGCGCCAACGCCTTCCGGCTCGAATACCATTTCGAGCCGCACTCGGCGCGCGACGGCGTCACCATGACCGTGCCGGTGGCGCTCCTCAATCAGGTGCCGGCGGCGCGCTGCGAGTGGCTGGTGCCGGGGCTGCTGAAGGAAAAGGTGCGTGTGCTGGCGAAATCGATACCGCAGAGGCTGCGCAACAAGCTCGGGTCGCTGCAAGAGTTCGCGGAGGATTTCGCCGCCGCCGTCGCGCCCTCGGATACGCCGCTCACGCAGGCGCTGGCGCGGCGCATCCGTGCCGACCTTAGCCTGGAGGTGCCGCTCGACGCGTTCCGGCCTGATTCCGCGCCGCCGCACCTGCACATGAACTTCCTGGTGATCGACGAGCACGGCC